>NZTO01000045.1 GCA_002703375.1 Fidelibacterota bacterium
TGTATGCAAATCCTTCAACTGACAATACACCATCAATGTACACATCAACAGTAGGTGATGCACTATTATGTATCACTTGAACTGAGGTTGATGTGGTGTTTGTTTCTTCTACTGTTATTGTACCAACCATTCCGTTTGAAGCATGAGATCCTATGCTACAAATATAATCATATGTACCTGCAATATCAAATGTCAAAGTACCTATTGTACAAGGCCCTGAACATGGTGGAAGCGATAATAATTCAGGCCCTGATGTTACCTCGACATCATGATACCCACCATCATTAACAAATTCAACCATATCTCCTACTGATATTGTTAAATTTGCTGGAGTATAATAATAGCTTCCTGAATTTACAGTATAGGTTTCGCTTGTTAATGCGAAAGATGAAAATAAAGCTGCTAATAAAATTTTGTAACTATTTAACATTGAATACCTTTCTATTTAAATTAATGTTGCGCGATTTGCACGATTTAACATTTATAATTTAAAAAAAAATATTTATATGTCAATAGTTATTTTTGCACGATTTGCACGATTTGAAGGGAATTTTAATATATTCTTCTCAAAAATATATTATAAATTAATCTTTTCTTGTTACCTTAAAACTAAATAAAAATATGCTACACCAAACAAAATAGATAATAATGAAAAATAAAATGTATTAAGATATACATTTTTTATATGTTCTTTTTCTAAATCTTTATCTTTATTATCTTCAATCATTATTAGCTATTCAAAATGATTTCAATTATCATTATTATATCTACAATATCTATATTAGAATCATTATTCATATCTGCATTAACCAAGGCGTCACCTTCAATAGTTACTTGCCCTAGAATGTAATTTACCAATGTTACCACGTCTATAACATTTATCAATGCATCTAAATTAATATCTCCTGGTAAATTATCTGAATTATTTTGAATGTAGTAAGTACTATTATTTTTAAAATCATAAAAGAAAGTTGTAGCATCTAATCCATTCGAATTTATCGAAAAATTAGCACCACCACCATAGGTATCTTGATCCCAATTGTTATTTAAAACTACTTTGTATTCCCAATCTCCCTCAGGAACAACAACTTCCCATGAATAAATACCATTATTTTGAGTATCTACCATCAATCCAGTCAAATCATTTGTATTCCAATCTTCCCCACCAATTTCAGATACAAAATCTCCAACAATTATTGGATTGGTGTGTGTTACATATTCATCCCAGTTTCTTGAACCAGTATAAAATCCACAATTTGCTTTTAAAAAAACTTGAGAATCGTTTTCTAAAGTTATAATTTGATTTACACCAGGCCAATCGTTCTCATCCCAATCATTTGATTCGATTACTTTATATTCATACTGACCTGCTAATAGATCTAACTGTATTTCCCAGTATCCATTTTGATTAAAAATTAAATCATAATCATGATTTGCTGTTTCCCAATTATTAAAATCTCCAACTAAATGGGGCACAACTAATAATTCATCTACTGAAACAAAATTGTTGAATGGATCTACAGTATTGCCACTCGCATCATTCAATCCAAAGACAGAAACAGATTCTCCATATCCTTCCGCATCTAAATTAATAACAACTTTTCTTCCGTAGATTAAATAAGCTGATTCAATACCTACTTCATAACCATTCAAATTATAATTATTAATATTTTCAACAGATGCAGCATCCAAATTATCACTAAAATATAAATTCAATGTTTTTGGTGAAATTTGAATTGCAGAAATCAGCTGAGGCCCAATATCATCAATAACCTCAGAGGCTAAAGCATCCAATTCTACTACTCTAGTTCCATTTTCATCATATGGACTTGATGTGTAACCCGCATATAAATAAAAACTAAATATTCCATCACCATAAATTTCGTCTCCTTTAACAAGAGTTCCTTCAAATTGCGTATTATGTGAAGCTCCACCACTTCCTAATACTATTGCAGCAGTAGCTCCACTTGATGAGTTCCTTTGACCTGAATAGCTTCCATAATCACCCCACATTCTTTGAAGATTACTTTTACCTGACCAAACAAGGTCTAACAAATCTGGACTCCAACCTGATTTAACATAACCTCTGTCACCATAAAAATTATAAATTATATCTAAAAAATTATCCCCAGTCCTTAGCTCAACAGTTTTTGATACACCATATTGAGATAGAGTTGCACTGACAATATCACCTTGCCCTTGATTAATAACAATATCGTAAATAGCATCTTGTTGATTAGGCGACACATCTGATAACGCTGCAACGTGATTATTATTTCCTTCATTGTAATCACCATTTGTTTCAGACCAATACGCTATATCTGAACCAACAACAGAATACGCATTTCCATATCCATCTTTATAATATAACCAATTAATTTTACCACCAATACCTTCAAAAACAGCAAATACTTTATCATTGTGCATAACAAGTTCTTCTCCACCATCGTGGTCAACATCGCTAAAAAAACAAGATGTTGTTTCAGTAAAATCTCCATTAGCCCATTTTGATGCCTCCACAAAAACGTTTGAGTTTTTGATGTGTGAGGAATAATGATGTTCCCAACCAGCAATTTCACCCTCTGAATGCCAACCAGTCTCATGCAGGTTTATCATTAATGTATACCATCCAAGTTGGGATAAGGAATTATTTGGTGATGACATTAAGTTTCCAAATGCATCATTCCAAACAGTTCCATAGTTCCATTTTGGATCGTGAAAATCAGATTCTGATGGAGTAGCTGCCCAGTTATTGTACCAACTATTGTTACTACCACCATAACCATCAAAACCTCCAAGCAATCCATATGTTCCATTTTGGACATCAATAGTAGTTCCGTTAAAGTCAGAATTATAAATTGCATTATCAAGTTTCCATATATTGATCGCAGGATAATTATCATGACTATACCACAATACGCTTTCATAATTATCTAAAAACATTGTATCGAAGTGCTCATTCATTTCTGCTGCAACTTCCCAATCCGTACCATAAACAGTAATGCCATATTGACCAGTTGATGATATATGATTTTTTGCAGCATCTGCATCATAATGCATCATTCCAACAAAATCGTTATCAATTGGAATAATTCTCAGATTTATTCCTAAACCATTATTCATCCAGTGGATTTTTTTATTATCTGATCCTGCACAATGAATATAGTCATCTAATATAACAGCTTCAACACCATGTTGCTCCCAATTATCTCCTAACCAATCTATAACTCCAGCATCTGGGTAAACCCCAGGAGACAACCATACTCTTTCAGGGACCCAAGCAACTTTAGGGAAATATCCATATCTGTATTCTACCATATCTGTCTCAATTGCAACTGACCAATCATTCATATCATTATGAACAAAAGGCATAATATGCTGACCAAGTGCTGAAGTTAACATTGATACATATCCATCATTTATACCAGATACAAGCCAATCATTAAATTCAGGATTATGCCATTCAGCCGCTGGCATCAATGTACCTGATAAATGAAAATTTCCAGGAATATTAGTTGCTTGATGAACCTCTAATACTTCATCAAAACCTGTATTTTCTAAAGGCTCTTGACCATAAAAAACTTCAGAGTATGTTAAGCCTTGATTTCCATGATGCACAAAAGCTGCATTTCCACCATTACGATTTTCAACAATATCAGAATCAAAAGAATCTACAATTAATTTTTGATTTATAACTTGAAGTTCAAATTTCAATTCGCTTAGGGGAATATTTTCGTACCAGTCAATTGCCAACTCAAATAAATTATATTTTGGTGTTCTTAAAAAATTATACCCATCATCAAAATGGCTTATCTTAACCATCGATAAATCATTAAAATAAACTCTTTCATTTTGATAAAATATTTTCAGTACAATACTAATATTTTCATTTAAAAAATTATCAGTGTCTTGCTTTCTATTAATCATATCATCAAAAGTTACTCTAATTAATAATTGCTCGTTTTTCATTTTAGCAAAAACTGATGTCATATCTCCAATGCCTGAATTACAATCTCCAACCTCATCAAAACCTAAAAAATCTTCAATACTCCAAGATTTTAGATCACCATTGACTTGTGAACCTATCATTAAAGAACAAGTAACAACATAAAACAATATTTTTTTCATTCTACATATCCTTTTTCAAAATTAAACCTGACATTAAATCAGCTTGAATATCTAAAAAACCATTTTTTGTTTCATACAAACTTCCAGTCAATAAATCTATGTATTTACCATCTTCAACAGAAATAGAAATATTGTTACTTTTTGTATCATTATTTATCAAAATAATCATTTTTGATTGATCATCTTGTCTTTCAAATCCATATACCATTCCATCCGTTAAAATAGTTTTAAATTTACCCGTTGTTAAACTAGAATACTGCTTTCTTATAGATATAAGCTTCTTATAATGATTTCTAAGCTTTGTACTTTTTTCACTTTGTTCATATAACCAATTAAATGGTCTTCTGCAATCAGGATCGTGTCCTCCCATCATACCTATTTCATCTCCATACCATATATGAGGTGTACCAACATAAGTCATTTGAAACAAAACAGCTAATTCTAATCTTTTTATATCGCCATTACAACTTTCCAAAAAGCGAAATGTGTCGTGACTATCAATGAGATTCATCATTACTTGAGTTGCCTGTGTAGGATATGTGTGTAAACCTTGAATAAGATCTTTATTAAATGTTTTTGCATTACAGCTTCTAGCATTAAAAAACCGCATTACAGGATCTTTAAAATAAGCATAATTCATAACTGCATCATAATAATCGCTATTTACCCAGTCAACAGCATTACTCCACAATTCTCCTACAAGATATGCATCGGGTTTTAAAGATTTTACTCTCTCATTAAATAATTTCCAGAACCAAAAAGGAACTTCATTTGGAACATCTAAACGAAATCCATCTATATCCATTTCTTTTATCCAAAATTCTGATACATCTAAAATATAATTAACAACTTCCCAATTTGGATCAGCAAGTTCGATATTTTTTATGTTATTTTCGGCTTGGTTTGGATTTGAAAAATCAAAATTTAAATTAGGCATGTGTCCAAAACCCCACCAACATTCATAATAGTCAATTGGTTTAAAACTACCATCTTTGAGTGATGAAATTTTATATTTATCAGGAAGTGGCCATTTTTTCCATTCATACCAATCATAATATTTACTTTTTGGTCCTTTTTTTAAACTTTCTTGAAACGCCCAAAAGGTTTCGCCAGTATGATTGAATGCGCAATCTATAATGACTTTTATACCTCGACTATGTGCATCATTAACCAAGTCTTTAAATTCATCATTTGTTCCAAAATGAGGATCAATTTTCATATAATCAACTGCATCATATTTATGATTGGATTTTGCTTCAAAAAGAGGGTTAAAATAGATAATTGTTACTCCAAGATCCTCTAAATAATCTAACTTATCTTTAATACCTTTGATATCACCACCATAAAAACTGTTGTAATCTGGTTGATATCCTTCATCATTTGGCAAGTGATACGGACTCTTTTTTAAACCCGAATGATTATACCAATCATCTTCAAGGTGATAATACTCTGTATATTTTTTATATAGCTGGCCGTTTGGTGGTGGTATATTAACGCCCTCATAATACCATTCTTTAAAATCAGGATCATTTTGCTTACTTCCATTATGAAACCGTTCTGGAAAAATTTGATATATAATACCATTTTTAACCCAGTCAGGAGTAAAAAAAGGTTCTACAATTTCACTTGAATAAGTAAAATATTTATTTTCATCATTCAATTTAGAAAATTCATTTTGCAATAGGTATAATTTTTCAGAACCATCTTCATAAAGATAACAATAACGAAATTTAGATTTTTTTACATCAGTATTTATTATTACATTGAAATAATCATAAGAATTATCACTTGCAATTTTTTCCATTTTAATAATTTTAGAATTTTTGATTAGATATACATTCTCAACATCATTAATGTGTGTTTTCGTTTTAAACTCAATCTGATTTTCAGATAATGGATTAATTGTTTCTAAATTTTGTTCAGTAGATATACCATAATCTAGAATGATACCATCTTTTTCTTTAAGAACAACCTTATCAAATTTGTTATCTACAATGATAACAGAATTTTTTCCACCAAATCCGTCGTCAACAAAATTTGTCGATTTTTTATCAGTAAACCAATTCATACCATCTTCCAAAAATTTATAATGATATTCACCAGGCTTTAGTAAAAGTCTAATTGAATAAATACCTTCACTTGTTTCAATCATCCTACTAGCTTTCAAATTCCAATCATTCATTGAACCTACTAAGTATACTTCTTTAATAATTTTGTCTGGTTTATGAAAAAAATCAACAACTCTAAGAGCCTCAATTTCATCTTTATTCCCTACAAAAATAATTGAATTTTCTCCACCATATCCATCATCTTCGAGAACATCTGCATTTTCATCAGTAATCCATTTACCATCAACAATAAATTTATATCCATATTTCCCAGGACTGAGATCCAGAATTATTGAATACACTCCATCCTTTTCTATCATCTTATTTGCTGTTTCAGACCAATTATTAAAATCACCAGCTATAAAAACATTGTGTTTGCCCCCAATCAAAGGTTGATAAACGAATTTTACTTGATCACTCGAAACTGAACTTTCACTTTTTTGTTCAAACTCTCCCAAGCCCAATGTTTTACAACCATAAATGAAAAACATAATTGAAAAATAAAAAACTTTCATCTAATTACACCCCTCGTCATTAAAACAAAATTCTAAAATATTTTCACCTCCTAATACAGTATACAATCTATTAGGCCCACCACCTGGAAACTCTGCTAAATCCCAATCTCCATTTATTCTAAATTTATATTCTATCTCATTTCCAGCCTCTAATCCTGTTATTTCAATTTCAAAAATATTATCTTGATTTACATCCTTTAAAAAATAATTTTCTGAATTATTATAACTTGAAGGCCATCCATTAAAATTGCCTGCTATATCTAAAGAATCAGTTTCTATATTAAAATTTCCAATTTCTATCTGATATGACATATCAACATAGAATGCCAAAATCGTTGGATTAATTTCTGAATAAAAATCTGAAACTATATTTTCAGTATCACTAACTATTAAACTTCTGTAATTAACTAAATTTTCTAATGAATCGTTTACAGAATATTTATATAAATATTCTTTACCTAAAATTAAATTTAAAGTTAATGAAAAAATATTATCATCATCACTATTACTCATATCATAAACATTGTTGTCTATATGTAATTTTATTGAATCATTTGGAGAATAAAAATTATAATTACTCATATTTACATTAAAAATAACATTTCTATTTGAATCAAGAGGAATCTCTAATGGAGCCTCAGAACAATTGAAACATAAAAATGTAATAAGTATCATGTATATATATAACATATATTTAGTCATCCTATTTTACTATTAAAACTGAATTAACACCACCATAACCGTCATCTACACGATCAAGCGCATTTGGGTCCTCAAGCCAAGAATTACGATCAACAACAAATTTGTATTCATACCTACCAGCAGATAGCCTCTTTGTTATTGACCATATACCATCACCAGCTATTTTATCGCCATTAAAACCTTCATCATTCATTACATCTATCCTATCTCCATTCTTTAACCATTCATTGTCAGGAAAATTACCAGCCAAATTAACGTGTCTAGCGGATGGAGAATCATATTGAAACAAAATTCCATTTTTAACTTTGTGTGGAGGCATTAGTCTCTTTTTTATAATATTGTTTGAACAATTTGATAAAAAAATAATAAATAATATTAAAATTTTATTTTTCATAATTAAAATTTGATTTTTGCTTGCAATAAAATTTGTTTTGTATTCATGAGAGCGTTTTCAGATTGGCGTATTTTTTCACCAATACCTCCATAATAAGACTCTAAGTGATCATTCAAATCAGAAAAATCATTTAAAAATTCTTGTCTTCCTCTAAAATAAAATTTATCTGTAACCGTGTTTAAAACATATGGATTAATACCATACCCAAGACTCAACCATATACTTTCAGATAAAAAATACATTAATTCATAATATGTTGATATGAATACATCATCATTTTTTGAAAAATTAGTTTTAAGATCTAAAAATTTATCATTATAATACGGAATCCGAGTATTTGATTTTATAATCCATTTTGAACTTATATTATACTTTAATAATAATATATTTTCAATATATTTTGCTTTAGTAAACAACTCTTGATGAGCAAATGTATTCTCGAGTCTTGTATGAAAATTATTATTATTCAATTTAAAATTATATTCTAAACTTGACTCAAAAAAAGCACCTTGGCTATATCCAAGCAATGTGTATTTATTAAAAAATAATTCTGTGTGCTCTTGGAACCATCTTCCATTACAATCAGTTTTTTCAACAAATCTAAAATAATTAGACCAATTTAAACTATCAGATAAATCATTTTCCCAAATCTGAGCATTAAAATTCCATTCAAAATTAGCCAATTTAAAATTTGAGCCAAATGTATATCTATTTCTTGAAAACTTTTTATCTAATTCAAAAAAACTCTTTTGATAATTAAAAAATAATTTTAAAGCCCTGGGAAACTTAACATCAAATTGTCCAAATAAATTGTCTCCCTCCATCCACGTTGTAACTACACTATCCTCATCTTGATTAATATATTTTGAATATTGAGCGATGAAGTTAAAAATCATAGGATCCTGCCAATGATTTTGAGAGTAAATTTTAGTAAAATGTACATCAACTGAATTTGTGTTATGCTTTTGAACTAAACCAAAAGAAGGATTGATTTTGTATTGATATTTTGAGTTTCCAATTGATACGATATCGTTTTTAGTAATTGATTTTGAAATTTCAAACCTTGAGGCTGTAATATCATCATCAGAAAAACCAATCTTATCTGATAAAATTAATTCTACTTTCACATTCACCGGAACATAATTAAATATCATATCTGATACTAGCTTTGAAGATTTAACATAAATCCCAGCATAATCATATCCATAATCATATTCATTAAATCCAATTCCTCCTATCGTTGGCAAGGGTTCATTAAATCTAACTAAACCATAATTATCAAAAGCAATTAAATCAAAATAATCAGCATTTAACTTTAAAAAGCTTCTTTCATAATTAAAATTGGTTTTCCACATCTCTTGATTTTGCTCATTGTTATTAATGCTCAAAATAGTATAACCAATGAAATTCGGATTAAATTTTACTTCAATTCCAAAATTCAAATCGTGACTTGGTTTGTTTAACATAAAACGTTCAGAAGCATCTTTGTTGAAAATATTTTTTGAATAATATCTACCTTTAAAATAAATCTTTGGATTATAAATCGATTTAACCTCAAAATTTTTCTTTTCGGCAGTGGTTAACTTGCCATCTTTTAGCTCAAAAAAAGAATTTGATCCTCCATAACCGTCATCTTCTAAATTTGGATTATATGGGTCATTTTTCCAATTACCATCTACTAAATACTTATAAGAGTATTTTCCTGAATCAAGTTTTAAACGTATTTCCCAAGTTCCATCTGCTTGCTTTTTCATTAAGTCTGATGAAGTGTTCCATTCATTCATACTACCAACTAAATATACTGATTGCGCATCAATATCTTGATAAATAAAGCGAACGAAGCCATCATCATATTCAATTGAAAATGATATCGTAAAGAGTAATTTAAATAGCAATATTTTTTTCATTAAAACCAACCTTTTAAAATAATTTTTAATTCTTTTATCATTGATCCACTGGAAGCAAAACCATCATCATTTGTAAGACCGTATTGACCTAAATA
Source organism: Fidelibacterota bacterium (assembly GCA_002703375.1). GTDB lineage: Bacteria > Fidelibacterota > Marinisomatia > SCGC-AAA003-L08. The sequence continues at coordinate 9,850 of NZTO01000045.1, forward strand.
ATTTGGTCCATATTGAAGATAAAGTTCAGTATTTCCAGAAGTTCTATATTGAAATTCAGTAAAGAAACTGTATCTAGAACCAACTCTGTCGTTTACTATCATTCCTCTAGTAAAAAATTTCCATTGTTCTGTTAAGTTTACACTTAATTCAACACCAGTTATTTGTTTTTCCCATATCTCTCCAAAATCTTTAATTTTATACTGTGCTAATAATTTCGCTAAATAGTTCTCAACAGATAATTCAGATAAAATATCGTAATGTTTATAATATTGTCCTTGCCAAAATTCATCTTTTTTATTGAATGATATTTTACCTTTAAAACCATTAATAAATTCAATATATATCTCAGTATATAAGTTTGTGATCGGATTAGTAATCATTTTTTCTGATGTATAATCTAAAGATATTGTATCAGGTATGATTTTTTCATAAAAACTGTAATTCATAACTAAAGTCACAGCTCTTTCAGGAACTAGGTAATAAGTATTAATCCAATAGCCGTATTTGTTAGATTGATTATCACCCAAATAATTTCTATAAGTATTCCCAAACGAAAAAAAACCAGGATTTATAAACCAATAACCTAACTTAGGAGCACCCAATCTCAAGCCTCTTAATTCTGTTTGAAATGCTATATTTGACTTGAATATTTCATCTTTATCATAATTATTATTTAATATTTCTATTGAACCATCACTTGGTACTTTGGAAACAGCAATTTCTGTATTTAAAAAATATCTTTCAAAAAATAATTTCAAATCTGAAGCAATAACTTGATTATACTCTTTGGACATTCCAGAAGAATAATTTTTTCTCAAAATATAAAAACCAGTATTTACTTTTTCATTTAAAAAGGATTGTCTGTATCTCATCAAATGAATATCATCACTATCTCCTTGAGAAAAATCAGAAAAAACATATGTCATACTACCATTAAATTTATGCCACATATCTAATCGAGCACCTTGACCATTTCCATCATTATTTACTATGCCAGTATTTAATAAATTAAGCATAGAACCATCTAGCCAGTAATGCTGACTTTCTCTAAAAAATAAAATAGAATTAAATCCATAACCATTAATTTCATCTCTAAAAGAAATATTAGATTCAGACATTACTGCTAGTGACCTAAAGCTATCATTATAATCTTTGTAAGGATAAAACTTAATATAATAACTTGTGTTATTATTTGGATTACCAAACATTCTTGTTTCTAAATAGAAGTTTGGATCCCATATATTCCAATCAAATGAATCAGATTCTTGAGTTCTTCCAATTTGACTCTCATAGAATCCTTCAATGCTCATACTATATAATAAACAAGATAAATTTATAAGCTTAATTATTAATATTTTTTTAATCATTATTATCTAATTACTTTTCTTTAAAAAATTTATCAAAGTGGATTCCCATTGAGATTCTATAAGTGCTTCCAAGTTTTTCATTTGATAAAATAGCAGCATCTATTAACCAATTGTTAGTTTTTAAACCAAAACCTATTGTTAACTTATCAGCATACATTCCAATACGAGCTGCAAATACATTAAAAAACCATATTTCGCTTCCTAAGTTCCATTGGCCATCATTAAAATCAGTAAAAACATAATCGGTTACAAAATTTACAGATTTTCTCCAATTGTAACACAAACCAAGTCTGTGTATACTTTTTATTTTTTCAGATATCGATATAAATTTGAAACTAGGTTGAAGAATATTTTGCATCGAATATGAAATAAATAGATTGTTTGTAATATCAGCCAAAAAACCTAAATCTATATCATAATTTGAAGGATTGTTTGCTGATTCGTAATTTTGAACTTTGACTGAAGAAAATTTAATCGATGAACCAAATCGAAGTGGTATATTTTTTATCCTGACTATGCTTGCAAAAGATAAATACACTATTTGTTCTTTGTAAACATTTAATAATCTTGTTTGCTTAATTGCAAAACCAGTCCTGAACAAAGGTGTTGGAATTGATATTACCATCATATCATTGTATAAATCATTTAAATTATATAGTTTTTGATGAGATCCCAAAAGAATCAATTGATTATTCATAGCTATTCCAGCAGGATTATAAAAAACAGACTCTGAATTATTTTCTAATGGAATAAAAGTATTTCCCATTCCAAGAGACCTTGCACCATTATTCATAGCTATAAAATTAGAATATCCCAATGAAAAATAGATAATTATATGAACAAATTTCAATTTCATTTGATAAAAACCAGAGATTCTTTATGACTCAATTCACCGGATTCAGCAACAAAATGTAATATATAAATACCAAAAGGTGCGTATTCTCCATTTTGCATTTTCCCATCCCATTGCCAATATAAATCATTATTTTGTATTGCATAATTAATAAATTTTCCATCTAAATCAAAAATTTCAACATGGAATTCTGATAATCTATTTGAAATTAATTCAAATTCTATAACATCATCTTTTGGAGAAAATATTTTTCTGCCGCCTGTAAAAATAACTTCATTTACTTTCAAAGTAATAGGCTCAAAGGGTGGTTTTTTAAAGAAACTAGTTCGAGATTGTGGAGAAACTTCCATATCCGGGTAATTATCATAATCACTATCAATTAATATTTCAGCATAATTATCTATAACAATGGGATCATTTACCATTCCTCCTAAATTATCAGGAGCTACATCAGGGCCACTTCCTTGGTCATCTCCACTAGTAATTACTGATACTAATTTTATTTTTGGATTGTTTTGCATTAAAATTTCAGTTCTAAAATATAATACTTCCCATGGTATTTTAATTTCCATTGAAGCATTTAAATTTCCAGCGTTATAAGTAGAATATGTTTCTACATTAGGTATCAAATCAACTTGAATTGAACCTCCTTCCTGTACCTTCCAAAATTGAGGACTATTATTAGTATCCCAAGTAGCTATAAAAAAATCTGGATTAATATTATAAAATTTAAATGCTCTTTGCCAGGCATTTAAATTACTCATATCATTGATTCCATAATCGTTATATATATCGATAAACAGAATGACATTATTATCATAGCTACAGGCATCAAGAGCTAAATATAAATAGGCTTCATCCCAAGTTACTTTTAATTGTTTAATATCATTATATTCACCCCAATAAGAATCAGCAGGGTATTCCAACAAAGTTCCCAATGAATCAAGAAATATAAATTCATTTAATTCATATTCATTTGATTCCCCATCAATAACCATACGATTAGACAAATCGATAGATGTTAAAGCAAAAATAAATGAAATATTTAATATTAAAATTTTAAAAGTATACATCATAAAGCTTCTTCAGATTTTAAATCAAAAATATGAATATTATTAATTTTAAATTTTATTTTGCAAAAATGATTTAAAAAATTATTTTCGCTATTGTTTATTTTTGCTACAAACTTAATATCATCAAAACTAAAATGTAAGTTCATTTCTGAACCCAGATTTTCAACAAAATTGATTTTTACATTACTATTATTAGACTCGCTATCCATTTCAATTATAATATCTTCTGGTCTAATACCAAGAGTTACTTTTTTATTTAAAAATCTAGAAAATTGACGATGTTTTTCACTAAAAGGAATTTCTAAATTATTTGAAATAAAATACCAATTGTCATTTTTTTCAACCAACTCCCCATTAACCAAATTTATTTGAGGTGTACCAACAAAGGTTGACGTAAAAATATTTTGAGGTTTATTATAGATAGTTGTAGGGGTATCTAATTGTTCAATAATTCCATCATTCATAACTGCAATTCTATCACCCATTGTCATAGCTTCTGTCTGATCATGTGTAACATATATCATTGTAGTTCCGAGTAAATTATGAATTTTTTTAATTTCAACTCTCATTTCTTGTCTGAGTTTTGCATCTAAATTTGACAGAGGCTCATCAAAAAGAAAGACTTTCGGTTTTCTAACAATCGCTCTCCCAAGTGCAACTCTTTGTCTTTGACCTCCTGATAATTCTTTAGGCTTTCTGCCAAGTAAATTTTCAATTTTTAAAATCCTTGCTGCTTCAAGTACTCTTAAATCAATTTCATTCTTTTCTAATTTTCTAATTTTTAATCCAAATTCCATATTTTCTTTTACAGTCATTTGAGGATACAGCGCATAATTTTGAAAAACCATTGCTATATCACGGTCAGACGGATCTTTTTCATTCACAATTTTCTTATCAATTATGATTGAACCTTTTGATGGTTCTTCAAGTCCAGCAATCAATCTTAAAGTTGTTGATTTACCACAACCAGATGGCCCAACTAATACCAAAAATTCTCCATCATCTACATCCAAGCTTATATCTTTGAGAATATCGTTTTCACCATAAGATTTTGAAACTTCTTCTAATTTTAGACTACTCATTCAACCTATCCTTTCACACTCCCCATCGTTAAACCAGATACTAAATATTTTGATAAGGAAATAAATAATATTATTACAGGTATACTCACAACTACAGCTCCAGCAGCATAAAGACCCCATTCTGTTGATAAACTAGCTTGAAACGACTTTAATCCTAAAGGCAATGTATAAAGTTTAGGGTCTTGCAAAATAATTGCAGCTACAACATACTCACTCCAACTTGCCATAAAACTAAATAATGCTGTAATAACCAAAGCAGGAGTTGATAAAGGTAAAATAATTTTATAAAATGCTTGAAATCTTGAACATCCATCAATTCTTGCAGATTCCTCCAAGGACGGTGGAATTGTATCATAATAACCTTTCATTTGCCATATGCAAAAGGGTAATGCAGTTGATGAATATATAATTATTAATCCTATATAAGAATTAATTAAACCAAGATATGACAATAAAATAAAAAAAGGTAATAATAACATTGTAGCAGGGAACATTTGAGTGGTTAAAATAGCTGTCATTCCAAATTCTCTTCCTTTAAACTTAAATCTGGAAAGTGCATAGCCACTAGTTGATGCAAAAACAACACCTGTGAGAGTAACAATCAATGATACAAAAATTGAATTTCTAGTCCAAAGTAAAAAATCNGTATTTTTAAACAATGTTATGTATGAATTTATGCTTGAACCTGAATCCCACACACCATTTTTATTACTATCTATAAAATCTTCGTTTAAATCCCATAAACCATTCTGATTTTCATCGGTGTATTTTTCTGAAAATTGAATAAAGGAAAGAGATCGAGTGTTAAAAGCATTATCGTGTCTCAATGAAACACCTAAAATATTTAAAATTGGATAAACAGTTAAAAATGAAAAAATTAATAAAAATATAAATACCATTATAGTTTCAATTTTATATTTCATTAATACACCCCTTCAGTTGCTTTTGTTCTCTTTAAGAAAAATAAAACNAACGATAATAAAATTAAAAATATAATCATTGATAATGCAGCTGCATATCCATATCTATAAAGATTAAAAGCGGCTTTATATACATAACTTACTAATATATGTGTTTGATTAGAAGGTTCACCACCATTACTTACAAGCCATAAAACATTAATATTGTTAAAAGTCCATACTGTCCCTAAAACAATAGCAGGTATCATGACAGGCTTCAGCATAGGTATAGTTATATTTTTAAACTGTTGCCAACGATTTGCACCATCAACTTTTGCAGCTTCATATAGTTCAATTGGTATAGATTGTAAACCTCCAAGTGCAATAACCATCATGAAGGGAAATCCAAGCCAAATATTAGTCAAAATACACGCAATAAAAGCTTCAAAAGGTTGACTCAGCCATTGAATTGCTGGCATACTCAAATATTTTGTAATAACTAAATTTACAGCTCCGTATTCTTGATTAAACATACCCCTCCAACTTAATGCAGCTATATACTGAGGTAANGCCCATGGCAAAATTAGTAAAGTTCTTAAGATGGGTTTTGCTGGTAAAGTTTTGTTTATTAAAACAGCTAGGAAGACTCCAATTGAAACATGAAAAAGAATATTGATAACAGTCCATAAGATTGTTTTTAAAAGAATAGAGTAAAAATTTATATCCACAAAAACAGATAAATAATTATATAAACCTATTATTTCCCAATTATTAAATGTTCTCAAAGAATAATTTGAAATCGAAATGAATATATTATAAATAAACGGAAATACAACAACCATTGATATGCCCAACAACGCCGGCAAAAAGAATATGTAAGCAATGTAATTTTTTTGATAATCATTTTTTATATCTTTTAATGATTTTACAAATTGAATACAAAAAAATATTATTAATATTATAAATAAAAATTTTATTACTTTTGCTTGTAAACCTGGTTTGATAATTTCATTCATAATAGCAATTTGTTCAATTGAATTTATTTGTGATTTTTTTGCTGCAATTTCAGGTGATATTGCACCTCCTAAAACACCTTGATACTGTTCTCTAAGAACATCCCAAATAGCTCTCATCTCTGGTATGATTGGCATCGGCCTTCCTACTTCAATAATTTTAGCTGATTCCTTAATTAATAGATTATTTTTAACTTCTGGATATTGTAAAGCCACATATGATGAGGGTTGACTATTTAAACGCTGAGTAAAATAAAGCTGAGTATCAGAACTAGTTAAAAATTTCATTAATTCAATAGTTTTATCTAATTTCTTACCTGAGGTGTTTATATTTATTGAATATCCTTTTGTACTAACAAGAGGTGNAGGCCATTTCCCAGTTTCGCTAATCATTGGTAATCTAGCAATACCNAAATCAACAACACCATTATAATCTCCCCAGCTCCAATCTCCGTTTATTATCATAGCAGCATTACCAGATTTAAACATNGCATTTGCAATTTCATAGTCGCATTCTCTTGGTATTATTTTATGTTTATCTCTCAAATCTTTAATAAATTGAAATGCTTTAATATTACCTTGAGTATTTAAATTTGGGGTGTTATCATCATTTAATAACCATTCCCCAAAGCCTCCAAGCCACGGAACATAAAAGAACGGTTCAGTAAAATTCCAAACCAGACCGTATTGATCCATTTTACCATCCCCATTTTTATCAATAGTCAATTTTTTACCTAGGCTTATCAAATCATCAGTGTTTAATGGTGGTTCTGCAATTAATTTTTTATTATATATTAACATCAAATGATTACCAACAACATCTCCAACCATCCAAATTTTTTCATTTGATTCTACAACAGCATTTTTAACAAAACTATTAAAATAATCATCTGGAAAAAGGTCATTCAATGGTTTGATAATATTCATCACAGAAAAGGGACCAACTTGATCAGATGGTCCATAAATTAATTCAGGACCACTTCCACCCATAGCTGCAGCTTGATAGCTTGAACGAAGCTCTTCAGTTTCTCTATATGTCAGATTGATTTTTATTTGAGGATTTTGCTGTTCATAAATGTTGCAAACTTCTCTCAGGACTTTACGATTTTCGTATAGCATCTGATGCCATATATTGAGTTCAGTTTTACTGTGGAGTTGGGAGATAAATATTATAAAATATATAAAGGTTTTAAAATATTTATTTTTCACGGATTATTTATAATATTTTTTTATGTAATCTTGAATCATTCGATGAGCTGTGTAATCAACAGATGTATTTATTGAAGACCTCATAATTTGACACCAATTTTTCTTATTATCGTAATATAAAGGAATAATTTCATTTTTCAATCTTTTATACAACGAATCAGAATCAGCTTTATCATTACAGTAATCAGGTGAACCAATTGACCACCCATTACTACCATCAATGCAAGCTTCGGCCCACCAGCCATCTAATATAGAAAAATTAGGTATCCCATTTAAAGCAGCTTTCATTCCACTCGTACCTGAAGCTTCATTGGGCCTAAGAGGAGTATTTAACCATACATCTACACCAGAAGTAATTAATTTACCTAATCTCATATTATAATTTTCAAGAAAACATATACTTATTTTATTTTTTAAATTTTTTGATGTTTTATATATATCTTTTATTATTTCTTTTCCGCCTAAATCATTTGGATGAGCCTTACCAGAAAACACAATTTGTATTTGACTATTACTTGCATCAATTAATTTGTCAATATCATAAAATATCAATCTAGCTCTTTTGTATTCAGCTGATCGTCTAGCAAATCCTATTGTTAAAATTTCACTTGAAAATTTATTACTTATATTAGAATTTATTTCTTTTAATAGTTTTTCTTTTTGCAATTGGTGTGCATTAGTCAGTTCAGTATCTTCAATGGTATTTAAATCTGATAATAAATCTGGATTTTGCCTCCAACCAGATAATTTATTATCAAATAAACTTTTAAAATCATCACCTAACCAAGATATATGGTGGACACCATTAGTTATAAAATTTATATTATAATTTGGAAATTGCTTTTGAGCTACATTACCATGTAATTCAGAAACTCCATTTGCTGAAGAACTAAAATTTAATCCTAATTCTGTCATATGCAAAATATTATCATTTTTTAATGATTCTAGATTTAAATCACTAGGTAGTAGATCACCTAGAATTTTTTGGCAATTAGATATTTGAAATTGATCATGACCAGCTGGGACAGGTGTATGAGTAGTGAAATGGCACTTTTCTTTTACTAATTGTTCATCATTATTATATTTTCTTAATAATTCTAAAGTTAGAAAAGAACAATGGCCTTCGTTCATATGGTATTTATGTATATTAGTATGACCTAATTCTTCTAATAACCTTATGCCTCCAATTCCCAAAATTGATTCCTGTAGAACTCTATGATCACTATCTCCAGAATATAATCTTAATGTTATTTTTTGATCATCTTCATGATTTTCAGCTATGTTGGTATCTAAAAAGTAAATAGGAATTGAATGTTTTTTTTCACCAAAATAAATATATTTATATACATTAATTAAGATATTTCTACCTCTAAGCTTGATACTTACTTGTTTAGGAATCAACTCAAAATGTTTATCATAATCAAACGAGGGATAAAATTCTTTTTGCAAACCTTGGTCATCGATTTCTTGCTTAAAGTAACCTTCTTTATACAACAGAGTAATTGCAACCATATTCAAGCCATTATCAGCTGAAGCCTTTATATGATCGCCAGCCAAAACACCAAGTCCTCCTGAATAAGTTGGTATGTCTGATGACAAACCTATCTCAGCAGAAAAATAAGCTATTTTTTTATTATCATTCATTAATTACTTATTACCTATTATACCTTTCTGTTAATTTACTAAGATCATCAATAACTTGGTTGGATATTTTTTCTAAATCAAATCTCCAGGTCCAATTATTCTTTGATATGGTACCTGGTTTATTAAATCTATGTTTAGAATCTAGTCCTAATATATCTTGTAATGGAAAAATGACTCTATCACTTTTACTTTTAATTACATACTCAATCAACTCCCAACTTAATTTTTTTTTATTAAATTTTTTTAAAAATGGCAAGTCATAATTTTTTTCATTAAGAGAATTTATCCATCCAACTAACGTATCATTATCATGAGTTCCAGTATATAAAACAGATTGTCTTGAATAATTGATATTTTTTGTATTTTTTGTAATATCAAACTGTAGTATTCGCATTCCAGGCAGATTAAATTTGTTTCGCAAATCAATTACTTCCTTTGTAACATCACCAAGGTCTTCAACAAAAATATTATAATTATTCTTTTTAAAATCAATTGATGAAAACAACTTTTCACCTGGAGATTTTGACCAAAAACCTTCCTTAGTTTTTTTACCTATTGGTATTGAAAAATATCTTTCAAAACCTATAAAGTGATCAATACGAATACAATCAAACAAATCGAACATTCTTCTAAATCTATTTTTCCACCAATTAAAATCACTATCTATATGTTCGGACCAATTGTATACCGGCATACCCCAATGTTGACCATCAATATTGAATTCACATGGAGGGCAACCTGATTCATAAAGCATATATCCATTATCATCTAATTGAAATAATTTTTTTTTAGACCAAACATCTGCACTATCATAGTCAACGTAAATTGGTAAGTCGCCAATTATTTCTACAGATTTTTCATTTGCATACTTTTTAATTGATTTCCAATTTAAATCAAAAAAATATTGAATGACCTTATATGAATCTACTAAATCATCATTTTTTGGATTGTCATAATCCCAAAGATTCCATGATTTGTTTTGGTTTTCATTTTTTAAGGCAGAATATTTAGAAAAATCATTAAGCCAATATTTATTTTTTTGACAAAAATTTTTAAAATCTTTAAAATGTTTTGAATTTTTGTTTTTTAAAATATTTTTTGAGGCTAATAATAATAAATCTATTTTTGAGTATTTATTTATTTTAGTTTTATCAAAATCTGATTTTTTAAGAATTCTTTTATTAATTAAAAAATCGATGCTTATTAGATTCGGATCACCTGCAAATGCTGATGAAGTGGAGTATGGGGATAAAGTAGAATCAACCGGACCTAAAGGTAAAACTTGCCATAAGGATTGATTCATCTTTGAAAGAATATCAATAAACGAAAAAGCTTCTACACCCAAATCACCTCTTGAAAATTTTCCAGAAAATGAAGTTGGGTGTAATAATATACCGCTTTGTCTTTTATGATTATACATTTATTAGTCTCAAAAGACTGAAGACCAATTAAGTTTGAATAATTTCTAAATTAAAATCTATCCAAATTCTTTAATAATTTGATCTAACCAAGGTATCATCAGTTCGTCATTTTCATCTTCGTCGAAATTATCATAGTCTAATCCAAGCCCTAAAAGCTCATCTCCATCTAATGCAACAGACTCTCTAAATTCATATGGTTCTCTGCTAGCTCTACCAATCAATGTTCCACCATTATCCATAAATGGTTTGGCCAATATACCAATGGCATCAAGAAAATTATCTGGATAACCCGTTTGGTCACCACAACCAAAAAATGCTGCAGTTTTTCCTTTGAAATCTAATTCTTTAAACTTTAGAAATACTGAATCCCAATCATCTTGCAATTCTCCAATATTCCACGTTGGGCATCCTATCAACAATTTATCATAGTTTTGTAAATCTTCTACATCTACCTCACCTATGTCTTTAGAATCAACTTCGTAGCCTTCACCCTCTAAATACTCTTGCATAAACTCAGCTGCATCTTTTGTATTATCTGATGTGCTACCCCAAAAAAAACCGATTTTTTTCATTTTACCACCTATTTTATTTAATTATCAAAATGAGACTAATATTCTCATATAAAATTTACCTTTTTCTTAAATTATCATACAAATAAAATATACTTACAATGATGTATTTTACATTTAGTTCATTAAAATTATATTAATCAAAATAAGTACATCTAAAATGTCAACAAAATTATCATTATTTAAATCTGAAAAATCATTGTTATTGTTTAAGTCATAATTCAAAATAATATCAATAATAATAATTACATCATTAATATTAACATTACCATCATAATTTAAATCTCCAGTTATAATATCATTTGCACCAAAGCCGGTTTGATATCTGAAAGAAATTACTCCACCTATTCTATTTTCATAATAATCATATGCCCAAAACTTTACTACATCTTGACCATTCGAAGATTTTACAAACATTACATAGTTTGTAGGATATAAAATTTGAGAATCAAAAAAACCCCAATAATTTAATGCGGGATTTTTTACTCCGTATACATATGTGTGTGAAATAATATCATAAAAATCATTCATTAAAGTATCTTCTTGCCAAAAGATATTATCAGGTACTGAATTCGTTTCTGCCCATTCGTTTGTCCATAATAATGAAGTATTAACATATGCTCCACCATTACCTGAGCCTGCCATACCACTATTAGTTCTCATGTGCTTTCTTTGAAATGCAATATCCCAATCAAAAGCTCCTTCACAATTACTCCCATCACTATTACAATCTAAAATTGAATGAGACTCAAACGAATAATATATCCAATCTGTATAACTAGTTGCTTGAATTATACGAAGGTATTCGTCTTGAGAATAAATAGAACCTAAAAAAACAAATATAATTATCTTAATCATTTAAAAGCCTAAAATTTTAACATTAAATTTATTACATATCTTCTACCAGGATCATAAGTGGTCAATATATCACTTTCAAATCTTCTATTATCTTTATAATCAAATAAATTCTTAACCCCAAACTTAATGATAAGATTATTAGTAATACTGTACTTACCAATAACTTCTACCAAGGAATAGTCATCTAAAATAATCTTATTATCATCAAAATAAACATCTTTCTTAGATATATATCTAATATTACTAATAAAAAGCAATTTCTCAGTTAATAAATGATTAAAATTAATTCTTAAAGAATATTTTGATATAAGCTCTGTTGCAGTCTTTGATTTTGATTCAGGATATGTATAATTAAAAAATAACTTTACCTGATTTTTTTTATTGTACTTTCTATCATAGTGTAAATTGAAACCCATAATAGTTACATTATCAAAGTTTGTATACTGTAGAACTGAATTGCCAAATTCATCAATATTATTTTCAATACCTATCATTTTTTTAACATCGTTGAAATAAAATTCTAAAGAGTAATTTCTATCAATTTTTCTTTTTTCAAAAGAAATTGAAAAATAATTATTTGTAGTAGATTTTAAATTTGGGTTACCTAAAACTGGTGGAGGATGACTTCGGAAATTATAAAATAACTCTTTAACTGAAGGGGTTCTAAAACCTCTACTTAAATTATATCTTAAACTATAATCAGAAATAAACTTTTTATCTAAATAAGATAATGAATAAACAAATTTACTTTTTAAATTGTTAGAATCAATGTTTCTAAAAGCAAAATTTAACTTATCATCATTATTAAAAGTAATTTGATCACCAATGAAAACCGCTTTTTTTTGATAGTCACGACTTCCATCTTCATTAAAAATCGATTGCGACCAACAATCTTTTTCTACATCAGGGGAACCATCTCCATTAATATCTATTCCACACATATTATCATTATTATGATCATATCTGAATATATTATATGAATTGTATTGATTATTTTTGTTTTCAAAACCAAAAATCAATTCATGATTTTTAATTTTTTGATTGAATTGTAAAATTAAACTCTCATTAGAATTTGTTGCATTTAATAATACTTCTTCATTTAATCCATTCATTTCATTGCAATCATTTTGATATTGACTACAATTAATTTCATTAAAATTAAAAAAATAACTATATTTTCTATAATATTCATTAAGATAGCTAATTGTAAATGTGGATTTATTTTTATTTATTTTAAAATCTAAAGCAAACCTTGAATCTTTAAATATCGGCGTATTATTATATAAAGTCTGATAAATATAAAATGGATAATTCACATTTTCTTCATCTAAAACCATAACTCTATGGTTTTCATACTGAAAAATTTGATTTCTATACTCTTTATATTTTAAATCAATATGACCATCAAAAATATCTAATATACTGTAATTATACTTAAATTTATGATTAATAGATTCTAAAGAATATTCCTCTTGGGTCTTAATTAATAAGCCAGTAAAATCAGAATCAGGTGTAGATAAATCATAACCAAGGCTCTTTTGATCTAAAAAATTTAAATCATACGATAAATTAAATTTATTGAAACCTGCTGATATTGACTTCGAAATAATGACAGGTTTTTCATTTTGATAGGATGCTGATAAAGAGATAGGTTTTTTTGTATTTTTTGTTATTATATTTACTACCCCTCCAATTGCACTTGAACCATATAGGCTAGACATTCCACCATCAACAATTTCTATTCTGTCTACATTTGACAAATCAAGCATATTAAAGTCTAAATTACCAGCAAATTCACCTGAAACCCTAGAGCCGTCAATTAAAAATAACATATACCTATTGTCTAGACCTTGGATCTTAACGTTATTATTACTTATTCCTGCATGATTTGAAACAACATTTTGTATGTTGGGAACTGACATTTCTAAAATCTCTTTAACATTACTATAATTTGAATTTTCAATATCATTTTGATTTATGACTCGTGTGAGAACTGGTGAATCTTTTATATAAACTTTTTTCCTTTGTCCTGTAACAACAATCTCATTGTAATTTTCAATTTTTTGATTTAAAACAAATAGTTCTTCTTTTTTTTCTTCATTCAAATAAATTTTTCTATTTAAAATTTCATATCCAATATGAGTTATTTCAATGTAGACTTCACTTGATTCAATACCATTAATAATGAAAGAACCATCTTTATTAGATGATGTGCCAAGATCTGTCCCTAGTATTTGAATATTAGCAGATTTGATTGGTTTCTTTTGATTGTCAGTTATCTTTCCATTAATTGAGAAAGCATTAACAAAAGACATAGTTATAATAATTATAAAATAAATCACTTATTAATTTACATATTCGAATTATTATTCGAAAAGTCGAATTTATTTTTTAACAATTTGTAATAAATACCTATATTTATCACAATTTTTTTAAATATAATAAATTAAATTGATTAAAATAAAAAAAAATAAACAATATAATCTTGTAGTCCTTTCAAACCCTCCAGCTAATACCTTTAATATAGATTTATTAAATGATTTATGTGTTATCATGAAAAGTGTCAATAATGATAAACCATTATTGATAACAGGAGAAGGTAAAATATTTTCTGCAGGCATTGACTTATTTATAGCCAATGAATTATCAAAAAAAGATTTCAAAAATTTAATAGTTTCTTTTGAGTCATTTTTGATACAGATTATAAATCATAAAGGACCTACATATACAATTCTAAATGGTCCAGCAATTGCTGGAGGATTTATATTATCTATAACAACCGATTATTGTTACAGTAACAATGTTAATTATAAAGTAGGCTTAAATCAAAATATAACTAGATTATCACTCCCAAGCGTACCTCAGTCGTTGTTAAAAACAAAATATGAAAACGACTATCAAAAATTTTGGGAAATAAAACAAATAATTGAATTTGATTTCAATAATAGAATTTATCAATTCGCAAAAAATCCTTTAAAAGAAATAATAAAAAAAATTGAAAATTTTGATAATTCTTTTTATGAACAAAAAGAAAAAAAACAAATTAAAATTTTAAACCATATTAAAATTAATGGAAAAAATTATAATAATGAGTTTTTTAGGCAATGGTGGTTAGATGAAACTGTAAAACTAAGGGAAAAAGAAGTAAAAAATTTAAAAACTTAAATAAACTGTGTACTCAATTGAGGAAGCATTAATATTAGATATTGAAGACCTAAGCTTTCCTCGGTTCTGAACGTTTTGAATATACAATACATCAATTGCTGAAATAATACGGTTTGCTATCATTGCACCTATTGCAAATTTTGAATATTTTTTTGCAATTCCACTAATAATGCGCATATCGTCGTACTCTTTTCTATTTGATTCTGAATCCCATTCCCATTCATATCCCAAATTTTCAGGCCAAATTAAATCAGTTTGTCTATTTCTTCTTTT
>NZTO01000046.1 GCA_002703375.1 Fidelibacterota bacterium
GTAATATTAAATTTATCAATTTCTATATTATCTCGTTTAATATCTTTTAGATGAGATTCTCCTTGAAATTTATATTTATCATTAACTTTACTTAAATTAAAGTTTGTCATTCCATTTATTTTAAAACTATAGTTTTTATTTAAAAATAAATTATAATTATTAAAATTTATATCACTATTAAAGTTTAAGGAATCAAGGTTGTAAAATAGGTCAGCAATTGAAATATTTGTATTTTTGTTATTAAAAACAATTGGACCAGTAGATGTAAAAATACCATATTTATAATTAATTTTAGCTTTTATAGAATTATAATTTAAATTATGATTGCTACTGCTACTTTCTATATTCATATTTGATGTAATAATTTTATTTGAATCTCCAAACAAAGCTACATCTCCTGATAACGTTATAGAATCTTTAAAAATATTGTAATTTATTTTTTTTATATTAGAATATAACTTCCATATTTTGTTATTATGATTATAATCTCCATCTAAATTTATTTTAAGATTTTCATTATATATGTCTGAATTAAAATTCATGATCTTATCTTTTATATTTATAACAGAGTGAACATAAGCATCTATTTCATTTGAACTTAATTTATAATTAGCATTTATATTTAAAACATTATTTTTACTATACAAGCTACCTCGTATATCGTTTAAATTAACATTTATAAAATTATTTCGTAAATCTTGAAAATTTATATAGTTTAAATGAAAATCAAATTGATTTTTATTTTTGTATAATTCACCATTTAATGAGATAATATTTGTGTTTTCAATTGTATTATTTACATTAAATAATATTGAATCATTTTTTATCAAAATATCTGTATTGGTAAAGATAATTTTTTTATCAAATAAAGTTTTTGAATGTAGAGTATCTATATTAATGGTGATTTCATTATTAAAAATATTTAAACTTGATTTTAAATTAAACGAGTGATTGGATGAATCAGTTAAAACTGATATATTTTTTATTTCAAAATTATTTATACCCAGATTTGGAAATTTTATTGATGATTTGTCATTAAAGTTTTTTTTATAACTTATTACTAGATCATCTAAATACAAGCTTTCAATTATTTCTCTGTTAAAAATAAAATTATAAAAATTGAAATTTATAAGTAAGTTTTTAACATCTATAACCATATTGTTTTTGGTTGAAATATTTAAATTATCTAAAAAATATTCATCAAAAGAAGCTTTTTCTAATTTTCCTATTTCAACATTGAATGAATTTGATGAATTTGCATAGATCTGAAGAAGATTTTTAACAACAATGTCAGAATATAGAAAGACGAGAAAGAAAAATAAAAAAACAAATAAAGTAATTAGATAAACTATACTAAAATATGAATTTTTAATAAATTTCATAAATAGAAATTAAAATTTAATATAAAAATAAAAAAACGGATAATGAAATATTATCCGTTTTTTATTTGAATTATTCAAAAATCACTTATCATCAACAACTTCAAAATCTGCATCTTCTACATCTGGCTTATCATTACTAGTATTAGTATTAGGTGTTTCTGGGGCAGCTTCATTACCAGAGTTTTGAGTTTCTTTGTAGATCTTTTCTGATAACTTAGTCCATAAATCGTTTAACTTTTGAGTTTCCTTTTTAATGTTGTCAACATCACTGCTAGTATTAGCAGTTTTTAATGAAGCAACCTGCTCATCAATTTGTTTTTTCTCATTATCAGATATTTTTTCTTTGAGCTCCTCAAGCTGCTTTTCTGTTTGATATATAAGTTGCTCAGCAGTATTGTGAGTATCTACTTCATCTTTTTTCTTTTTATCTTCTTCTGCGTGCTCAGCTGCTTCAGTTTTCATTTTTTCTATTTCAGAATCAGAAAGTCCACTCGATGCTTCGATACGTATACTTTGTTCTTTGCCAGTAGCTTTATCTTTAGCTGAGACATTTAAAATTCCGTTAGCATCAATATCAAAAGATACTTCGATTTGAGGTGTCCCACGTGGAGCAGGAGGTATACCATCTAAATGAAATCTACCCAGTGTTTTATTATCTATGGCCATTTGTCTCTCGCCTTGCAAAACTTTTACTTCGACAGATGGTTGATTGTCTGCTGCAGTAGAAAAAACTTCAGTTTTTTTTGTTGGAATTGTTGTATTTGATTCTATTAGTTTTGTGTTAACTCCTCCTAATGTTTCAATACCAAGCGATAAAGGAGTAACATCAAGTAACAATATATCGTCCACATCACCGGCCAATACGCCGCCTTGTATGGCTGCACCAATAGCAACTACCTCATCAGGGTTAACTCCTTTGTTCGGTTCTTTTTTGAAAAGATTTTTTACCGCTTCTTGTACCAGAGGAATTCTTGTTGAACCACCAACAAGTATTACTTCATTTATGTCACTGGGTTCAAGATTTGCATCTTTAAGAGCTTTTAGACAAGGAGCTTTTGTTCTTTCCACGAGTTTTTCTACTAAATTATTAAACTTTGCTCTAGAAAGATTTAAATTTAAATGTTTAGGTCCGGACGAGTCAGCAGTAATAAAAGGTAAGTTTATATCAGTCTTATTAGAAGATGAAAGCTCACATTTAGCCTTTTCTGCTGCTTCTTTTAATCTCTGTAAAGCCATTGGATCTTTAGTCAAATCTATTGAATCAGTTTTTTTGAATTCGTCTGCAATCCAATGCATAATTACCTGATCAAAATCGTCACCACCTAAATGTGTATCACCATTTGTCGACTTTACTTCAAATACACCGTCACCAAGTTCAAGTATAGAAACATCAAATGTACCACCTCCAAGATCAAAAACTGCAATAGTTTCATCATTTTTTTTATCAAGACCATATGCTAAAGATGCTGCAGTAGGTTCATTGATAATTCTTCGAACATTTAAACCAGCAATTTTTCCTGCATCTTTAGTAGCCTGTCGTTGTGAATCGTTAAAGTATGCAGGAACTGTTATCACTGCTTCATTAACTGATTCACCTAAATATTCTTCTGCGGTTTTTTTTATTTTTTGAAGTATCATTGCTGATATTTCAGGTGGGCTGTATTCCTTTTCATTGATAGAAAATACTGCTTCACCTTTTGAACCTTTAACAACGTTGTAGGGAACTCCTTTTATTTCTTCTGAAACCTCGGAAAATTTTCTACCTACAAATCTTTTCGATGAAAATAATGTATTTATTGGATTAGTAACTGCTTGTCTTTTAGCAGTTTGGCCTACTAATCTTTCATTATCTTCACTAAAACCTACGACAGAAGGAGTTGTTCTCCCGCCCTCACTATTTTGTATCACAGTAGGATTACCACCTTCCATTACTGCAACACAGGAATTTGTTGTACCTAAATCTATACCAATTATTTTAGACATGTTTTCTCCAATTTAATAATATTATTTAGACAAATATAATGCCTATTGCAAAAATCAGACTATTTGGCAGATTTTTTTTCTTTTTTATTTCTTTTATATAAAAATTGACTAAAAATAAGCTTGTTGTCTTTAGCCTTTATTGAAATTTTTCCATTAACAGTAAATTCCTCTTTAACAAATTTTTCTGCTATGATATTTTCAATATAATTTTGTATTACTCTACGAATAGGTCTAGCACCCCATTCCCTATGATCAACATTTTTAATAATAAAATCTTTAGCTGTTTTACTAATGATAAGAGACACGTTTTTTTTCTTAAGATTCTGCCTTAGATCATTTAATAATAAATCGACAATATTATATAGGTCATTAATTAATAAAGTGTTAAAAATTATTACTTCATCTAATCTGTTTAGAAATTCTGGGTTAAAATATCTTTTAACTTCATCCATAATTAATAGATTATTTTCATCTTTATTATTTAATTTATTTTTATAAAACCCCAATGAACTCGATGAAACTGCAGCAGTTCCAATATTTGATGTCAATATTAATATTGTATTTTTAAAATCAATTTTTCTCCCTAAACTATCAGTCACTGTCCCTTCNTCTAAGATTTGTAGTAAAATATTAAATACATCCTTGTGTGCTTTTTCNATTTCATCGAATAAAACAACNGAATANGGAAAACGTCTGACTTTTTCNGTAAGTTGNCCACCCTCTTCATGACCTACATAACCTGGTGGTGCTCCTATTAATCTAGATACATTGTATCTNTCCATATATTCAGACATATCAATTTTTACTAATGACTCTTCATCGCTAAANAAATATTTTGCTAATTGTTTAGCAAGTTCAGTTTTTCCTATACCTGTAGGACCTAAAAAGATAAAAGAACCAATAGGTCTNTTTGGNTTATCAAAACCAGCTCTACTTCTTAATATTGCTTTAGATAGTGATTCGATTGCCTGGTCCTGGCCAATNATTTTCTGTCTCANAGAAAATGGCATATTAATAAGTTTTTTACTCTCTGATTCTGCTACTTTTGTTAAAGGAATACCTGTCATCATAGAAATAACATTTGAAACCTCATCTTCACTTATATATGGTCTATTGGCAATTTTATTATTTTTCCAATCAATTTGTTGAGTATTGATTTTGTTTACAATTTTTTTTTCTTTATCTCTTTGAAGAGCTGCATCTTCAAAATTTTGATTCTTTATTGCCTTTTCTTTTTTTCTAATAATTGATGATAATTGTCTTTCNAGCTTTATAATGCTGTTTGGAACNTTAATATTNTGTATTCTAACTCTNGAACCTACTTCATCCATGACATCAATTGCTTTATCTGGTAAAAATTTATCNGTTATATATCTTTCACTTAAATCAACACAAGCTTTAATTGATTCTGATGTGTAGGTTACTTTATGGTGATCTTCATATTTTTTTTGCAAGCCTTNTAATATTTTCATAGTATCTTTTTTAGTTGGAGGACTTATCATTATTTTTTGAAATCTTCTTTCTAAAGCACCATCTTTTTCNATAAATTTTCTATACTCATCAAGTGTAGTAGCACCGATTATTTGAATTTCTCCTCTAGCTAAGGCTGGTTTAAACATATTAGCTGCATCTAAAGAACCAGATGCGCTACCCGCACCTACAAGTGTATGAAGTTCATCAATGAAAATGATATTGTTTGATTCATTTTCCAGTTCCATCATTAAAGATCTCATTCTTTCTTCAAATTGTCCTCTATATTTAGTTCCAGCAATTAATCCAGCTAAATCTAAAGATAAAACTGTCTGTTTCCATAAAATTCTAGGAACAGTTTTATTCTTAATTCTAATGGCTAANCCTTCTATAATNGCAGTTTTACCAACTCCCGGCTCACCAATTAAAACAGGATTATTTTTNTTTCTCCTAGATAAAATTTGAGCTACTCTTTCAATTTCACTATCTCTACCTATGACCGGATCCAACTCATTGTCTTCTGCCATTTTAGAAATGTTTCTACTAAAAAGATCTAAAGTTGGTGTATCACTTTTTTCTTTTTTTGTTTCTTGTTTTTTATTTTTTTCAGACACAATAAATTTGTAGAGGACATCATAATCTATTTCTAGTGTATTAAAGATATCGTGAATTATACCAGCTTTTTCGTTTGACAAAGATAATAATAAATGAACATCGTCTGCTTTCTGATGACCNGTTTTATTTGCTTGAATAAGGGAATTTTTTAATATACGTTCTGCTCTTTGTGTTAATGGTAGTGGTCCTAATGACATTGTATTTGAGGAAGTAGGACTAATAAGATCTTCAATCATTGATTTGAGATCTAGCATATTACAACCTATACTTTCAAGAACTTTTGTTACATTTCCAGTTTTATTTTTTAATAGACCTAATGTTAAATGTTCAGAACCAACATAGCTATGACCTAATCTAACAGCCTCCTCTTTTGAATATTTTAAAACTAATTGAACATTATATGAAAAATCATCCTTCATAATTATTATCCTATCCTTTAAATTCTTTTATTTTTTTATTTATCAAATTATAATTCCTNTCTGAAATATTTATAGTATTTTTATCATGTGTAGCAATGATAAAGGATACAGAAGATTCTTTTTTTAAATAATTTATTAAATCATAAACATCATTACTATTTTTAAAATCTAAATTTCCAGTTGGTTCGTCCGCAATAACAATTTTTGGATTATTAATTATTGATCTGATTATTGATACTCGTTGGCGCTCTCCACCAGATATTTCATATGGATATTTATTTTTTAAATTCTCAATACCNAGCATATCTAAATAGAAATTGATTCTGTTATTTTTTTCTTTTTTTGAAATACTAGAAAATTGAAGGGGCAAAATCAAATTATCAAATATNCTAAATTCAGGTAAAAGATGATGNAATTGAAATATAAAACCTATAAAATTTCTTCTTAACAAATGATTTGAAATATTTTTTTTAATATTTTCATTATTTATTTTAAGTTGCCCATTATATTCTCTATCTATTAAACCGAATATGTTAAGCAAAGAGGTTTTCCCTGATCCTGATGGACCAAAAATTGATACTATCTCATTGGNATTTAAAGAAAAATTCAATGAATCTAATATTTTATTATCATTATATTTTTTTGTTATATCTATAGCTTCAAGTAATTTCATCAATTTAAATAATTTAGCTTATCTTTAATATTAACATTCTTGATCATCATAATTGGGAAAAAAGATGCCAANATAATCGATATAAATGAAAATATCGACACTAATATTATATTTTTAAAAGAAAGATTAAAAATTGTATCAATTAAAAATACGTTATTAAAAATTTTACCTATTATGTCGTATTGAAAGTTAATCATAAAAAATATTTTTGATAATAAAATTCCTATTATTAATGATAAAAAGTTTTGAAATAAAGAAAATGATAAAATCAAATTATTAATTATATATTTATTAAAACCTATAACTTGTAAAATTCCTAATACTTTTATTTTATTCAATAAAGTTGATGAAGTTATAATTATGAAGGTGAAATTAGATATTAATATAATAAATAAACCAAATAAAGAATATAAATACTTCTCAACGATAATAGAATTAAATAAATTTGTGTATTCTTCTTTCCAATGGACAATGTTTATATCACTATTTACATTTTTAATTAAAGATAAAATATTTTTGTTTATTTCATCATCAATGAACAAATATTTATTATTAGATTTAAACTTTATATTTTTGTGTATCGCATATTCTCGATCAATATAAGCAAAGTTATTATCAAAGTTCATAAAATCAAAATCTATTAAACCATCTAGATTAAGTTTATATGTTTTAGGCGTACTAGTTATCATATTTATATCAGTTGTCGATATAATTTCAATATGATTAGAAAAATTATCAGTCATTGTTTTTCCAGCCACAAATTTTAAATTTTGATCTTTANATCTTTCTGTTTGTAAATCATATTTTAGTTTTATTAAATGATCTAGATCATCTACTAAAATAAGATTTAAAATTTTATAAGTATTATTTTTTTTAATTAAAAACTTNCCTTCTTCAAAATTGAAGAAATTAATATTATTTTTAATTAAAATATTATTAATAGATTCAATTTCATCTAATTTAATATCATTTGTATAAAGTTTGTTTTTTGGAATAAAATTAGATATTTTACTTTCCATATCGCTTTCAATACTCTCCATAATTGAAAATGTAATAGTGAAAACAAAAATGCCTACTATTGAACCCAAAAAAGGTAACATTGAACTAATGTTTATTTTATTATGATAATTATCATAGTAAAAAATTCTTGATATTAATTTAATATAACTCATTCATATCTCAGTGTTTTTGAAATTGATACAGAAATTGTTCTAAGTGAAGCAAAAATTGAAACTATAAAGCTAAATGTAAGAATAAGGATTATTAAAAATAAAATATTTTTTATATTAATAATAACTGGTAAATAATCTATAAAATAAACTTGAGAAGAAAGAGTAATAAATTTAAACTTTTGCTGAGATAACAATAGTAACAAAGCTAATATCAAACCAATAGATATTCCCATTGTTGATAATATTAAACCTTGTAAGGTTAATAGTTTACATATCTGAAATTTAGAAAAACCAATTGTCCTTAATATGGCAATATTATTTTTTTTATTATTAACTATAACTTTAATAGATAATAATATATTTAATAGTGATAAAACTATTAATGAAAAAATAACAAAATATATAGGTACATAATATGCATTTAACCATTTATAAAGAAAAACATGTCTATCTTTCCAAGTTTCAATAGAATTATATAAAGGGTTATAGTAATCTTTTAATTTATCAACAATATCATCAATTTGTGATTTGTCATTTAAATTTATGATTTTTCCAAATGTTGAGGATTTAGTTGTTATGAATGTTTCTGATGAATCGTATNATATAAAAGATAAGAGTTTGTCATATTCAGGGAAACCGCTTTTAATTATTCCTGAAACTGTAAATATCTTAGCATCAAATAAATTTTCATTAAANATTTTATCATAGTTNAATNGNGTNATTTTATCGTCAACATCAAGATCTAAATTGTTTGCTAATCCACTACCAATTATTATATTATTTTTATCTTCAATTTTATAAGAACCTTTTAAAAGGAATTTATGTAAATTAAAATTGCTATTTAAACTTTGGTTATTAATTGCATATAGTATAATGCTTTCGTATAAATTTTTATTGTTAGCTAGAATGTAATTTGATACATAGCTTGAAGTATTAAAATTATAATCTGTATATAAAGTTGAATCTAATGATTCAACTTTATCATAATAATTAACAACTCTAATATGGCCATCTAAATTAGATAATTTATCATCGATGGAATTATTGAATCCATTTGTGAAAGAATCAACAATTATTATTAAAAAAGTACCAAGCGCAATTCCAATTATAGTAGAATATACAGAGAAAGAAATAAGGCCAATATTATTTTTATAAAATAAGTTTTTATAAGCTAATTTTAAAAAAAACAATTTTTAAAATGTCTTTAACGTTGGGAATAAAATTACATCTTTAATATTATTTGTAGAAGTAAGCATCATCACGAGCCTATCAATACCTATTCCAACTCCTCCAGTAGGCGGCATTCCTATTTCAATTGCTTCTAAAAAATCATTATCAAGTTGTTTCATATTTTCATCAGAACTAGATTTTTCAGCAATTTGTTCTAAGAATCTATTTTTTTGATCGATTGGATCGTTCAATTCAGAAAAAGAATTTGCTAACTCGTAACCACCGACAAATAACTCAAATCTTTCTACTATATCTTTTGCTCCATCACGTTTATGCTTTGCTAAGGGAGAAATCTCTATTGGATAATCGAATACAAAAGTGGGTTCTATTAAATTAGGCTCTACAAAGATACTAAAAAGTTTATCTAGTAATTTCCCTTTAGATAAATTTTCTTCAATTTTAACATCTTTAACATTTATAATTTTATAAATTTCGTCTATTGATAAATCTTTGATTGATATTGACATATGTTTTTCAAGAATATCATAAAATGTCACTCTATTAAATTCTTTATTCAAATTAATATTATTGTCATTAAAATTTATAGTTTCTATTTTAAGATTCTTAACTATAGTTTTTATCATGGTTTCAACAATGTTAGCCATGTCATATACATCAGAATATGCTTTATAAAATTCCAACATAGTGAACTCTGGGTTGTGAGTTCTATCTATACCTTCATTCCTAAAATCTTTACCAATCTCATAAACTCTTTCAATACCACCAATAATCAACCTTTTTAAATAAAGTTCATCAGCAATTCTTAAATACAGTTTTCTATCAAGTGAGTTATGATATGTTTCAAATGGTTTTGCAAAAGCACCACCGTATAAAGGCTGCAAAATAGGAGTTTCAACTTCAAGAAAATCAATTGAATTGAGAAATATTCTTATATTATTTACGATTTGTGATCTTTTTATAAATACTTCTTTTACTTTTTTATTTGCAATTAAATCTAAATATCTTTTTCTGTATTTTAATTCTTTATCATCAAAAGCAAAAAAAACTTTTCCATCTTTTTCTTTTAAATTTGGTAAAGGTCTAATACTTTTAGTTAATAGTATAATATTACTTGCTTGTAAGGTTAATTCTTTGGTTCTTGTGTAAAATAAAGTTCCTTCTACCCCAATGAAATCACCTAAATCTAAATTTCTTACAATATCGTCATATATAGAATCTGGAAGTAAATCAGTTTTTACATATACTTGTATTTTTTCTTTACTTCCTAATATATGTAGGAAAGAAGCTTTGCCCATTTTTCTTAGTGAAATAATTCTTCCAGCTGTTTTATACTTTTTCTTTTCGTCAATATTTTTAATTATGTCAACAATTTTATCTTCTTTCACAAAAATATGAGGATATGGATTATAACCACGTTCTTTAATTTTATTTAATTTATCAATTCTTACATTGATTAACTGGTTTAATGCTTTATTTTCTTTATTCGACATTTTAAGATTTGCTTTCATTTTTTTTTAATAAAAATTCTCTAATAAATAAGTCTATTCCTCCATCCATAACAAAATTCACATTATTATTCTCCATATTAGTTCGATGATCTTTTACCAAATTATAAGGGTGAAATATATATGATCTAATCTGACTACCCCAACTTATATCCTTTTTACTTCCTTCTAGTTTTTCTTTTTCCTCTCGTTTTTTTTCTATCTCTAGTTGATATAATTTTGATTTTAGCATTTTCAATGCTGTATTTTTATTCTTTAATTGGCTTCTTTCATTTTGACATTGAACTACTATATTTGTTGGAAGATGTGTAATTCTAATGGCTGAATCAGTTTTATTGACATGTTGACCTCCAGCTCCACTTGCTCTGTAAGTATCGATTCTTAAATCTTTTTCTTCAATGTTTATATCAATATCTTCATCAATTAAAGGATAAACGAATACTGACGCAAATGAGGTATGTCTTTTTGAATTACTATCAAAAGGAGATATTCTAACTAATCTATGTACACCAGCCTCTGCTTTTAAATTTCCGTAAGCAAATCTACCATGAATTTCAAGTGTTACATCTTTTATTCCAGCTATATCACCATCAATAATATCAAGTAATTTGACTGTAAAATTTGACTTTTCTGACCATCTTTTATATAATCTTAATAACATTTGTGCCCAATCTTGTGATTCAGTACCACCAGCTCCAGGATGTATAGTTAAAAGAGCAGATCTATGATCATCAGGTTCGTTTAATAATTTATTTAACTCAACTTTATCAATGAGAACTTTAAATTTATTTAAAAGTACTTCATAATCTGGATCATATTTTTTTTCTTCATTGCATAACTCATTATAAAATTCAATATCTGCATACTTGTCATCGATTTTATTCCAAAATTTAATTTCGTTCTCTAATACGGTTATTTCTTTTAATGTTTTTTGTGCAAGCTTTGGGTTGTCCCAAAAAGTAGAATCTATAGTAAGTTTTTCAAGTTCCTGTTTATCATTTAACATTTTTTTTAGGTCAAAGTAAACCTCGAAGTTCTATATAACGCTTTTTATTAGATTCAAATAATTCATTTATGTGATAAAGTTCGTTCATTAATGTATTTAATTATATTTCATAAATTTTTTGTATATATCAATGCAATGTTTTGTTTCATTTATGTCGTGAACTCTAATTATATCACAACCATTTTGTAAAGCTATAGTAGTTGCAACTATAGTTGCTATCAACCTATCTTTTGGTTGATTTGAGTTTAAGGATAAAAATGATTTTCGAGAATGTCCAACTAAAATTGGAAGATTATGTTTTTTAAAAAAACTAAGATTATTTATAATTTTAAAATTATCATTTTTACTTTTACCAAAACCAATTCCTGGGTCAATAATAATGTTAGATAACTTAACTCCGTTTTCTAAAGCAATTTTAATTCTTTCTGCAAAGAATAAATTAATATCTTTTAAAACATCATTATACACAGTATCTATTTGCATATTTTTTGGATTTCCCTTCATGTGCATTAATACTATTTTTGCATTATAACGTTTAACTATTGAAAAAATTTTATTATCTTTTTTACCAGAATAAATATCGTTTACATAATGAAAACCGTTGTTCAAACATACATCTGCAACGTTTGACTTGTATGTATCAATAGAAAACTTTGTTTGAGTATATTTTTTTATAATACTAAAAATGGGTTTTAATCTATTTAACTCTTCTTCTTCAGAGATGGGAATTGATCCTGGTCTAGACGATTCTGCACCAACATCTATGATATCTGCACCTTCATTTACAAATTCATTAATTTTATGATCAATACTATAAGTAGAATCAAATCTGCTGGAGGAGTAAAAAGAATCAGGAGTTAAATTTATAATTCCCATTATTTTCATAATTTACACAGAAGATGTAGCTGGCTTTAGTTCAGTTTCACTTTCAGTAGATTCTTTAGAACTTTTAATTTCAGCTGGATTATCTACTTTTTTTTCTTCTCTATTTATTTGTTCACCATTCAATACTTGAATCATTTCTTTACCTGAAATTGTTTCGTAATCTAAAAGAGATTTTGCCAGTGTATGTAATTGCTCAATATTATCATTAAGAGTTTTATCTGCAAAATCTTCTGCATTTCGAATAAATGTTGTTATCTCTTCATCGATAATCTTTGACTTTTCATCACTGTAATCTCTAGAAACTGCCATTTCTCTACCTAAAAAGATTTCGTCATTTTTACTACCAAAAGTTAATGGTCCAATTTTATCACTCATTCCCCATTCAGTTACCATTTTTTTTGCTATATCTGTTGCAACAGAAATATCGTTACCTGCTCCTGTAGAGGTGTCAGAAAAGATGATTTTTTCAGCAGACCTACCACCCATTAAGATATTCAATCTTCCTATTAAATATTTTTTTTGATAATTATGTTTATCACCGTCGGGAAGTTGAGCTGTTACACCTAATGCTCTTCCTCTTGGCATTATCGTAATTTTATGAACAGGATCAGAACCTTTTGTATAGTAAGCAACAAGAGCGTGTCCTGCTTCATGATATGCAGTTATTTTTTTTTCTTCATCTGATAAAATTAAGCTTTTTCTTTCAATTCCAAGCTGAACTTTATCTTTTGCCTCTTCTACTTCTACTAGAGTTATTTCTTTTTTCCCTTTCCTTGCTGCTAGTAATGCTGATTCATTTATTAAATTTTCTAAATCTGCACCAACCATACCAGGTGTACCTTTAGCAATATCAAGTAAATTTATATTTTTATCAATTTTTTTATCTTTTGAATGTATTTTTAATATTGCTTCTCTTCCAAAAACTCCAGGAGCGTCTACAACAATTTGCCTATCAAATCTTCCAGGTCTCAACAATGCTTTATCGAGGACATCAGGTCTATTTGTAGCAGCTAATAATATAACATTGTCATCAGTTTCAAATCCGTCCATTTCTACAAGAATCTGATTTAATGTTTGTTCTCTTTCATCATGGCCACCCCCTAAACCAGCTCCACGATGTCTGCCTACAGCGTCTATTTCATCAATGAATATGATACTTGGAGAATTGGTTTTTGCATTTTCAAATAGATCCCTTACACGACTTGCACCTACACCTACAAACATTTCAACAAATTCTGCTCCACTTATATTAAAAAATGGAACACCAGCTTCTCCTGCAACTGCTCGCGCTAAAAGTGTTTTACCAGTACCTGGAGGGCCAAGCAACAAAGCTCCTCGAGGTATTTTTGCTCCTAATTTTTTATATTTAGATGGACTTTTAAGAAAATCAACAACTTCTTCCAGCTCCACTTTTGCTTCATCACAACCTGCCACATTTTTAAATGTGATTTTTGTATTATTAGGTGAGACAACTCTGGCCTTACTTTTGTTGAAACCAAATATTCCCGATTGACCACTTCCTGATTGCATACGCCTCATTATAAAAATCCAAAAAACGAATATTAATATCCAAGGTGTAAATTGTATTAAATAATCAGTTAAATTTGGTGTTTTCTCTTTAAATTGAAACTTTATACCATTTTCATTCCAGTATTTGATTACATCTTGATCAATGTAACCAGTAGGCAATACAGTTGTGAACGTGCTAAATTCAACTTCTTTACCATTATCTAAAACTATGAAATCACTATCTAGTAATTCACCTTTAAATGTATTTCCCGTTATAGTAGCGTTGGATACATTCTTATTGTTTATTATTTCTTCATATTTAGAAAAAGTAATATTTTGTATCCTGCCATCAACAGTTACCATTTGCATTAATAATACTGCTGCAACAATTATAACTAACCAAAATAGAAAGTTATTTCCAATAGTTTTCCAATCCCAATTATTTTCTTTTTTTGTTTTTTTCATATTAATTTTTTACTTTATTGTGTAAATGTTTTTAAGTCCCCTAAATCTTTGATCAAGATCTAAGCCATATCCTACTACAAATTTATCAGGTATTTTGAATCCTATACAATCAATTTTAAAATCAAAATGATATTTTTTTCTCTCTTTTAACAGACAAGTTACAAATGAGACTGTTTTAGCTTGTCCATCTAGCATTCTATTCCTCAAATAATTAATTGTTAAACCTGTATCAATTATATCCTCAACAATTATTACATGCCTATCAGCAATGTTTGCACTAACATCTTTTATCATTCTAACGGTTCCACTGCTTTTTGTAGAACTTCCATAAGAGGAAAGTTTTATAAAATCTACTTCAAAATCTATTTTAAGATATCTTACCAAATCAGCGTAAAATATAAATGCTCCATTTAAAACACACAAAATTATAGGATTTTTATTTTTATAATTACTATTGATAGTATTTGCAATACTAACTACTCTATTTTTAATGGTTGTATTATCAATAAGAATCTTAAGATTCTGTTTAGTAATGTTGGTTATATCTAATTTTTTTGCCATAATAAGTATTTTTTTTCATATGTAGAGTTATTTTTAAAATATATTTTTTTTATACCTGGAATCCACAATACATCATTATTACTATTTACAATTATTGGTATTTCCTTACGAAAAAGTGGAATTATTTTTTCTTCAGATAGAATTTTTTTTATCTTCTTTTTGTTACCATTATTATTGAAAACAATAGAATCATTATTATTCCAAGATCTTATATATAAACCGGATTTTAATTCATCCTTATTGATTTCAAAAAAATTATAATAATTAATATTTATATTAATATCTTTTACAACCTTGATATTATGAAAGTTCCAATTTGTAATTTCATTTGTAATTTTTATATTCTTTTTTATTATTCTTGATTTTTGATATACTATTAATTGATCAAAATATTTAAAAATATTTACGTTTTTACTAATTTGAAATATGATGTTATTTTCTCTTTTTTTAAGAAATACAATAAAATTAGCCAAATGTTTTTTACTAAAAAATAAATCATTACCTTTGAAATTTGAGACTATTTTTTTTAATATGTATTTAATAGTAAAAGGATTTTCATTTAACAAACAATTTTTATTTACAAAAAATTTTTTATTTTCAAAAACAACATTTGATTTGAAGAATAAACTAACTTTCTTTTTAATAAGTTCAGCTTTACTCTTTGAAATATTTATCTCATCTATGATTTTATTTTTAAAGTCAAAATCTTTGACTATTAGATTAGGTATTAAACTATTTCTTATACTATTTCTTAAGTAAGTGATATTTTTATTTGTTTCATCTTCATTCCAAGTAATATTGTTAGAATTAGCATAACTGTAAATTTCATCTTTAGAAATTTCTAAAAATGGACGATATAAATAATTGTATTTTTTTCTTATTCCAGTTAATATTAGATCATCGTTTGTCTGACTTTTCCTCATTAAATAAGTTTCAATTTGATCATCTAAATGATGCGCAGTAAATATTGAATCAAAATTATTGTTTTTATAGATTTTATTAATAAAGTTGTATCTTTCAATTCTTAAATTTGTTTCATTTTTTTTTAATTCAAAATTTATTGATAAGCTCCCTTTATATAATTTAATATTATATTCTTTCGCAATATTTATACATAGTGATTCATCCAAATTTGATTTTTTTCTAACCTTATGATTAAAATAACACATAGAAAAATAAAAATTTAGCTGTTGACTGGATTTTAGGACTGAATGAAACAAAACAATACTATCAACGCCTCCAGACACGCATAACAAGATATTTTTAAAATTATTTTTTTTTATATAATGATTTATTGTGTTGTTTATTTTTTGAGTTACACTGTTCATTTTAAAAAAATATTATATTTTTTTTCATATCCAATGGTTGTATCATTACCATGACCACAGAAAACTTTCATTTTATCATCTAGTAAAAATAATTTATTCTTTATTGAATTAACTAGAATTGAAAATGAGCCTCCAGGTAAGTCTGTCCTTCCTATAGAATTATTAAACAAAGTATCTCCAACAAAAATATTGTTTCCAATCTTATAACTTATACTACCTGGTGTATGCCCAGGAGTATAAATAACATTAAATGCATAATCATCAATATCTATACTATTTTCATCACTTATAAAATTAGTTATTTTAGGAGGTTTTAAAACCTCCAAACCAAACATTTGGCAGTAAGTTGGCAGATTGTTAGCAATTTCTTTATCGTTTTGATGCATATAAACTTTAAGATTATATTTTTTTTGAAGCTTTTCAACTATACCAATATGGTCAATGTGCGCATGGGTTAATAGTATCGAAGAAGGCTTTTTATTTATAATGTCTAATTCTCTTATTATAATATCATAATCTAAACCAGGATCAACAATTACACAGAACTTTTTACTATCATATAAAATATAAGCGTTTTGTTCAAAAGGGCCGTTTACTATTTTTTTTATACTAAACTTAATTAATTAAACCTCATTAAAAAGATATGGTTTCAAACATTGTATTTTTTCTTCATAATTAGATGGATCAAGAAACCAAGATGCAGCAGAAACAGAGCTAAGTAGTGAATTTCCGTCTTGTGGCGTAAAACAATAACCGGAGAGTTCATTATTATTTCTAATATGTAAAGATGGTATTGATATAACTGCTTGATTTAAGATTCTACCAAAATGTCCATGATCTCTACCAAAAGAAAAAACCTCACAAGAATCAACTTTGTTTGTAACAGCTATTCTATCATTTTTTTTAAACTTATCTAATACTTCATCAATTGAAATTTTCTTTTTAAGCTTTAAATTAAAATACAAAATATGCATATATTGTGTATTTATTTTTATTGCCGATGAAAATAGATCTAAATCATAATTAATAGTATGAAAAAGTAACGATGCATCTTTAGCATGATGTGTGCCATACTTATTATCATCGTGTGTTCCTAATTGAGGCGAGGCAATAAAACCCTTTGACTGACTTACATCATTAGCTCTTCTAATACAAATAAATTTAGCGTAATCCAAAAAATTTACGTCTTCTTCAAATGCAATTGTTTTTATTATTGATGAAATATTGTGAGTATTGCAAGATACTACCTGAATGAATTTATCTTTTTCAACATTTAAAGCTTCATCATTTATACCTCTAGCGTACATCTTACCAAAACCAAATTCGCTACCTTGAGCTATAAAACCTAATGTTGAATCAGCAAATTTATTATAATAATCATTTTTATTTTTATGACCTACTCCTTTGGGTGTACAATCAATAACGACAGACGCCCTTTCAATAGCATCTTCTGTAGTATATATTGGATCTAAATTTATATTTTTGAATCCAACAAACTTATCTTTGGATGTTGTGAGTATCGCGCCTCTGTTTACTAAACTCTGAACTTTTGATCTATCAGATATTAATGGTGTATTTTTATGAAAAGTTACTTCGTCAATGCCAAGTTTTTTTTTAAAATCAGATAGAAGTCCAATTAGTGGCTCACCAATTGTTCCTGTTCCAACTATGTGAACAATTTTCATACTACCTCCTTATTAGTATTTATACATAACATTATTCATTAAAAATTTCTTCAAAGTGTTCATATTATTATTTTCAAATACTTCAATTTGCTCATCACATTCTGTACCATTATTTAAAATATTATTAACATCATCAATTACATCTAGATTACTGAAATATGATAGACTTTCTTTGCAGTAATCAATCATTTTATTAATAAAAGATTTCATATTTAATTCTTCATTATCAAAAGAGTCAGTTAACAAACAATCAAAATTAAATCTTGA
Organism: Fidelibacterota bacterium; assembly: GCA_002703375.1. GTDB lineage: Bacteria > Fidelibacterota > Marinisomatia > SCGC-AAA003-L08. The sequence continues at coordinate 18,117 of NZTO01000046.1, forward strand.
AGCTTTCCACAATCCATCGTTTAATAATTCTAATGATAAATTTTCATTTAGATTATCAGATAATGAGTCATCTATTGTTTGGTGTGTTAATGCTTGAAAAAGAGCGATAAACATATGTGTTTTTTTTAGTGATCTTTGTACATCTATCATTCTAAATTCAATAGTACCATAATCCAAATGTGGTCTAATTTTCCACCATATTTGTCTAGGCTTTTCAATTGTTTTTGTACTTAAGTAAGAATTTACAATTGATAGAAAATGATCATAACTATCAAATTTCTCAGGTATATTTGTTCGGGGAAATGAACCAAACTGAAAGGTCCTTGAAGATCTCATTCCCGTTTGAACTCCATTAAAAAAAGGAGAGTTTGTGCTCAATGCTAATAACGGTGGAATCCATCGTCTCAAACCATTTACAGCTTTTATACTTAGATCAGGATTTGGTACAGCTATATGCACATGCAAGGCAAAAGTAATGTTATTTTTTGCATAATAATTAAGTTGATTAGCTACCCAATTATAGCCTTCAGTGTTTACAAATTTTTGGTTTAATGGATTCGCTGTTGGATGAGTGCCACTAATTCCAATTTTATAATCTAAATTATTTCCAATTTCTTTAAGTTTTGATCTTAAATATGCTACTTCTTCGATCGCATCATAACTATTTGAACAAATTGATGTATTAGATTCTATTTCAGAACATATTAATTCGTAACTTAATCTTTTTCTTAAATCAGTATTAGCATATTTCAATATTTGATCAGCTTTATTAATTAAATTTCCTGATGAAGGATCACATAACATGTATTCTTCTTCAACACCAATTGTATATTTATTTTTATGATTAAATATATTTTTGTTATATATCACAGCTTAAATAATAGCGTTTTCTTGCCAATCTCCGAATACCTCTTTCATTGTTTCTACCATTTCACCTAATGTACAATAAACTTTTGTACATTCAATTATATATGGAAAAAGGTTATCACCATTTTTTGATGCTATGGATAAATTTTCAAGGGAAACTTGAACTTTATTATTGTTTCTATTTATCTTTAAATCTTTTAATCTCTTTTTTTGTTCAATTTCTGTTTCTGATCCAATCTCAAGTATTGGAATTTCTATTTCTTCATTTTCTTTTTGATATTTATTAACTCCAACGATAACTCGTTCTAATGAATCAACTTCTCTTTGAAACTTTTCTGAAGCTTTTGCTATTTCATTCTGAAAGTATCCTCTTTCAATAGCTTCAATTACACCACCAATTTTTTCTACTTCATCAAAATAAAAATTTGCTTTTTCTTCTAATTTATCAGTTAGTTCCTCGACATACCAACTACCCCCTAACGGATCTACTACATTTGGGATTCCTGTTTCATAAGCAATAATTTGCTGTGTTCTCAAGGCAATTTCAGCGGCTTTTTCTGATGGTAAAGCTAAAGTCTCATCCATAGAGTTAGTGTGTAGTGATTGAGTTCCACCTAATACAGCTGATAAAGCTTGTAAAGATGTACGAGTGATATTGTTTTCTGGTTGTTGAGCTGTTAATGTGCAACCTGCAGTTTGTGTATGAAAGCGTAATTTCCACGATTTTGGATTTTTTGCTTTGTATTTGTTTTTTAATCTTTTAGCCCAAATTCTTCTTGCAGCTCTATATTTAGATATTTCTTCAAAAAAATCTTGATGAGCATTGAAGAAAAATGATAGTCTTGGAGCAAAATCATCAACATCCATACCTGCGCTAATAGCATGGTCAATGTATGCAAAACCATTTCCCAATGTGAATGCTAATTCTTGAGCTGCAGTCGACCCTGCTTCTCTAATGTGATATCCACTAATAGAAATAGTATTGTATTGAGGTAAATTTTGAGCACAATATGAAATCATATCTGTTATAATCTTCATTGATTGTTTTGGAGGATAGATCCATTCTTTTTGTGCAATGTATTCTTTTAAAATATCATTTTGGAGAGTACCTCTTAGTTTGTCTAATGATATGCCCTGTTTTTGCGCAACAACAATGTAGAATGCAAGTAATATAATTGACGGACCATTTATTGTTTGCGATACAGATACTTTCTCTAAATCAATATCATCAAATAATACTTCCATGTCTTTTAATGAAGAAATAGAAACTCCGCATTTTCCTACTTCACCTTCAGATAGTTCATGATCAGCATCATAACCCATTAAAGTAGGCATATCGAAAGCCACAGACAATCCTGTTTGACCTTGACTTAACAAATACTTAAATCTTTTGTTTGTTTCTTTAGCTGAACCAAAGCCAGAAAATTGTCGCATTGTCCACATTTTACCCCTGTACATATTAGCATGAACGCCCCTTGTAAAAGGATATTGACCGGGGAAACCTAATTTATCATCAAATTCTTTATCTAACTTCTCCGGAAAATACAACGGTTCTAAAGATTCACCAGAAATTGTATTAAAGTTTTTATTTGACTGTACAGAACTAGCTATTTCTTTTATCCAAATATTTTTTTTATTCTTCATTTAAAATTTCTTTAATTGTATTGTAAAGTTTATTTTTACTCAATCCTATATCATCTAATAATTCGCTCCTTGGTCCATGTTGTATAAATTGATCAGGAATTCCTAATACTTTTATATTTCCTGTGATATTTTTTAATGATGCATATTCTAAAATAGATGAACCAAAACCTCCTAAAACTGTACCTTCTTCAATAGTGATGATTGTTTTGTGGCTTTTAAAAATATTTTCTAACATTTTTTCATCAATAGGCTTAATAAATCTGCAATTAACTAAAGTTATATTTATATTGTCATTTTTTAAAAGTTTTAATGTATTTTGAGCAACATCTACCATAGATCCAACTGCAAGTATTGCTATATCATTTCCCTCAGTTAATAATTCCCAAGATCCAATTTTTAATATTTCAGGCTTAAGTTCTGGGTCGTAAGTAATACTGTTTCCTTTGGGATATCTTATTGAAAAAGCTTTTTCTGATTTTATGCCAGTTAATAATAAACTTTTTAGTTCATTGCCATTTTTAGGAGCTGTAATAATAATATTTGGTAAACTTCTCAAAAAGGCAATATCGTAAACCCCGTGGTGAGTTGGTCCGTCTTCACCAACTAAACCTGCACGATCCATACAAAGAATAATTGGTAAATTTTGCAATAGACAATCATGAAATATTTGATCATATGATCTCTGCATAAAGGTAGAGTAAATTGCAACTATTGGTAAGATTCCTCCTGCTGATAATCCTGAAGCATATGTTACAGCGTGTTCTTCAGCGATACCTACATCAATGTATCTTTCTGAATATTTTTTTGTAAAACTATCCATTCCAGTACCTATTGGCATTGCAGCAGTTACGCATTTAAATTCATATGTTTCTGCTAGATCTATAAGGGCATCACCAAAAACATTAGAGTAATTAGCTGCACCAGAATTGCTTTTCTTTGAAGGTGAAAGACTGTAATACTTTACAGAATTTTTCTCTGCGTTATTACATCCTTTTCCTTTCATAGTATGTACATGAACAAGTACAGGAGTTTTCATTTCTCTTACACTAGTAAATACATCAATCATATCTTTAATGTTTGTACCATCAACTGGACCAATATAACGCAAGCCTAGTTCTTCAAATAAAATACCAGGTGTTAATAAACCTTTTATACCTTCTTCAGTTTTTCTTAGTAGTCTTCTTATTAAATTATTATCAGATTCAGATATTTTTCCAGATAGATTCCATATATCATTACGTATTTTATTGTATGTAGGGTTTGTTACTACCTTAGTCAAATATCTAGATAAAGCTCCAACGCTTCCCGAAATTGACATTGAATTATCGTTTAAAACTACTGTAAGCTGAGTTCTATGGTAACCTAGATTATTTAAGCCTTCAAAAGCCATACCTCCAGTGGCAGCTCCATCACCAATAATTGCAAGTACATTGTTTGATTCATTCAGCCGATCTCTTGCATGAGCCAATCCAAGAGCTGCAGAAATTGAAGTACTAGCGTGCCCTGCACCAATGATATCGTGTTCACTTTCGTCACGCTTTAAAAATCCACTAATACCATTTTTTGAACGTAAGTTTAGAAATTCTTCTCTTCTTCCTGTAATAATTTTATGCGAATAAGCTTGATGACCAACATCCCAAATTAACTTGTCTTTAGGTGAGTTATAGACATAGTGTAGTGCTAATGTCAGATCAACAACTCCAAGTGGAGATGAATAATGACCGCCAAGCTTGCTTACAACTTTTTTAATATGTTCGGCAATTTCTGAAGATAATGATTCGAGTTCTAAATATGAAAAGTTTTTAAGATCTTCAGGCGAATTAACTTTTTGTAATAATTTTTTCATCTATCATTTTTATAAAATATTTATGTAATGTTAAATTAGAAGTTAACTCCGGATGAAAAGTCGCACCTAAACATTTTTTCTTTTGTAATAAAATAGGTTCGTCATTTAATGAAGATAATATTTTAATATTTTTATCATTAACTTTTGCTATTCTTGGAGCTCGTATGAATACTGCATTGATTTTAGAATTACAAATATTTGGAGCTGAAACATTTTGTTTGAATGAATTGATTTGACTTCCCCATCCATTTCTCTCAATATTAATATCTAGTATACCAAGGCCCTTAACAAGAGCTGTGTCGATCTTTGAAAGAATGATAAGACCGGCACAAGTGCCAAAAACTGGTTTATTTTCAGCGAAATCTCTTAAATAATCATAAAGATTATTCTTGAGTATTAGTTTAGTTAGCGATGATGATTCACCACCTGGTATTATCAATGACTTACAGTTGATTAGATCTGTAGGATATTTGACATAGCGGTAATCTACTTTTAACCTTTCTAAGACTTGAGCATGCTTATTGAAAGCACCTTGCAATGATAAAATACCTACTGTATGCAAGATCTACCAACCGCGATTTTGCAGCATTTTTTCTTTTGGTATTTCACTCATGTCAATTCCAGACATTGCATCCTTTATACCAGTAGATACGCTTGCCAATTTATCTGGGTCATTATAATAAGTAGTTGCTTCAACAACTGCCTTAGCTCTACTTATTGGATCTTCTGACTTAAATATTCCTGATCCTACAAACACTGATTCAGCTCCTAACTGCATCATTAGGGCTGCATCAGCTGGAGTTGCTATTCCTCCAGCACTGAAATTTGGAACAGGAAGTTTTTTAGTTGTTGAAACTAGCTTAACAAGATCAAATGGCGCACCCATATTTTTTGATTCTGCCATTAGTTGATGATCATCTAAATTTGATAGAATGTTAATATCATTTATTATTGTTCTCATATGTCTGACAGCTTCAACAATATTACCAGATCCAGCTTCACCTTTTGTTCGTATTAAGGAAGCTCCTTCTCCTATTCGTCTTAATGCTTCACCTAGGTTTCTTGCACCACATACAAATGGTACTTTGAAAGATGTTTTGTAAATATGATTATGTTCATCTGCAGGAGTGAGTACTTCGCTTTCATCAATAAAATCTACTTTGATAGATTCAAGAATTTGAGCTTCAACAAAATGACCAATTCTACACTTTGCCATTACAGGAATAGATACAGACTCCTGAATATCAATTATCATTTCTGGATCTGACATCCTTGAAATTCCACCATCTCTTCTAATGTCAGATGGAATTCTTTCTAATGCCATAACTGCAACTGCTCCTGATTCCTCTGCTATTTTTGCTTGATCAGAATTTGTTACGTCCATTATTACACCACCTTTTAGCATTTCTGCTAGACCAATATTTATATCTATATTATTTTTTTTGCTCATTGTTAAATCCTTTGATTGTGTTTTTTACTTCTTCTATTAAGTAATCAGGTGTTGATGCTCCAGCTGAAATACCAACAGATTCTATATTTTTAAACCATTTGTTTTTTAAATCTTTTTTACCAGTTACTTGATATGTGTTTTTGTTTATTATTTTTGATAACATTGTTAATCTTTTAGAATTAGCACTTGTAAAAGAACCAATGATAATCATTAAATCACATTTTTGTGCTAGTTCTTTAATTTGTTGTTGATTTCTTTTTGTAGGATAGCATATTGTATTGATAAAACGTAAATCGTATACTTTTGTCATTAAAATATTTATTATTTCTTGAACGTTTTCTATATCTTGAGTAGATTGACTTACAACACCAGCTTTCTTTATTCCCCTGTAACTATTTGCTTCTTCAATATTTGAAATGATAATTGGTTTTTTAACTTGGCTAGCAATTCCAATAACTTCATCATGACCATGGTCGCCTATTATTATTATTCGCCTTCCTTCATTTTGTAATTTTTGAACCTCTTCATGGATGTCATGAACAAGAGGACAAGTTGCATCTATTATTTTTCTATTTTCTTTTTTTGCTTGATCCCATACCTTTACATGGGTTCCATGTGCTCTAAATAGAATAGGTTTATCTTTAGGAATATCAGATAAAGAATCTACTACTTTAGTTCCAACTTTTTGCAAATCTTCAACGACTCTTTCATTATGGACAATGTCACCAAGCATATAAACTGATCCATGCTCTTTTGCAGTATCGTAAGCTAAGTTTACAGCGTCTCTAACTCCAAAACAATAACCTGCATCTTTTGCAATATATATTTTCAAACTATTGACTTTCTATCCTAGGCAATGTGATATTTTCTTGCCCTTGATATTTGCCTGATTTATCTTTATACGAAACCATACAATCTTCGTCACTTTCAAAAAAAAGTACTTGAGAAATCCCTTCATTAGAATAGATTTTAGCGGGTAAAGGTGTAGTATTGGAAATTTCTAATGTTACATTACCCTCCCATTCAGGTTCAAATGGAGTAACATTGACAATTATTCCACATCTAGCATAGGTTGACTTGCCCACACATATGGTTAATACTGACCTAGGTATCTTAAAAAACTCTACACTTCTAGCTAAAGCAAAACTGTTTGGAGGAATAATACAGGTATCCCCCTTAAAATTAACAAAAGAATTTTCATCAAAGTTTTTTGGGTCAACAATGCTATTGTTAACGTTGGTGAATATTTTATATTCGTCAGCTACTCTTATATCATAACCATAAGAAGATACGCCATAAGATATTATGCCTTTTCTGACTTGATCAGATTGAAAAGGCTTAATCATAGAGTGCTCTTTGGACATCATTTCTATCCACTTATCATTTTTTATTGCCATTATGTTATTTTTTTCCTTAATTCATCTAATATTATATTCTTTATTTCTTCAACATTTCCATTTTTTACAAAGGCTCCAGCAGCAAATTTATGTCCACCCCCTTTAAATATTGACGCAATATCATTTATAGTTGTGTCCTGTGAACGAAAATTTACTTTAACATCTGAATCACTAATTTTTCTAATTAAAAAGGATACTTCTACTGTGTCTATTGCTCTTAAGTAATCAGTAATACCATCAATATCATCTGATGATGCGTTAAATTTAGCTAAAATATCATCATCAAGGTATGCCCAAACAACTTGACTATTAAAATCAAAGTTCATATTATTGACAACATATCCCAGTAACATTACGTGAGCAAGTGAATTTGTATCATAAATTTTTTTTTGAATGATGTATGAATCAACACCTGAATCAATGAGATTAGCTGCCATTAAGTGTGTATCAGATGTTGTGTTCTCGTATTTGAAAGAGCCCGTATCACTTATCAATGAAACATAAAGTGGGTTAGCAATATTTAATGGAATTAATTTTTTGTAATGAAATTCCTTTAAATATTTCCAAACAGTATAACCAGTTGCGGGGGATTCAACATCAACAAGAGTATAGGTATAAAGTTCTGATCTCAATAATGGATGATGATCAAAACACAGCGCTGGAACACGTCCTTTAGTAATTTCACCTAATTTTAATAATCGACTGTAATCTCCAATGTCAAAAGCTATGATTAAATCACTTTTTAATATCCACTTATCTAAATTTTCATTGTATACATTGACAACTTTATCGGTGTCAATAAACTCCAATTTAGGTGGCGTTGGTGAAAGATTAATTATTTTACAATCAATACCAAGTGAAGTAAGATGATTATAAAAGGCTATTTCTGAACCTAATCCATCTCCATCAGGATTAACATGAGTAGATAATATAATACGTTTTTTAGAGTTTATTATCTGCTCTAGTTTGGCAAAGTTTATATTTTTATCATTATTAGAATTCATAATAGTAATTTATGTTAATAACAACATATCATTATACATATAAATAATANATTTAATTTATATTTATAAAAACAGTAGTAATTTACAAATATCGCGCATATCGTGCAACAATTTTAAGGATAAATTGTTAAAGAAGAAAAATTATTTAAAATGAAATTTAGGACTAAAAATATATATAGCTAATGATAAAGAAGATTGGTACTAATACTAAAACNGACCATATCATAAAACCAAAAAAACTTGGCATTTCAACATCATTTTCCTCTGCAATACTTTTCACCATAAAATTAGGAGCATTTCCTATGTAAGTCATTGCACCCATAAAAACAGCTCCGCAAGATATTGCTAACAAGGTAACATATAGTTCATTCATTAAAACATCAGCATTGCCACCAGCTGTATTAAAAAACACTAAATAGGTTGGAGCATTGTCTAGAAAACTAGATAGAATACCAGTAAGCCAAAAATACATCAAATTTATTGGATTACCTGTTGATTGATCTGTAACCAATTTAATAATAAAAGATAATGATCCATTTGTTCCTGCTTTTAATATAGCAATAGCAGGTATGATAGTTATAAAAATACCTGAAAATAATTTNCCTACTTCTTCTATAGGGAACCAAGTAAATCCGTTGTTATCTCTTATTGATTTATCAGTTAATTTTAGACTAAAATATGTTATTGCAAGTAATAAANAATCTCTTAAAATATTTTGCAATTCTAAGTGAACACCATAAACAGAGAAATGAATGTTGGGTTTCCAAAATCCACTCATTAATACGCTTAAAATAATACCAACTAACAATANAAAGTTAACCTTTCCATCAACTGAAATGTTCAAATCAGTTATTGTTGGCATTTTATTATTGTCTTTTTTGAAATAATAATTATCAATCAAATAAAAAATAATTANTAACAAAAAAGATACAATTATCATCGGATAAAATAATGCTTTTGTTGTCCAAAAAAAACTAACACCTTGTANGAAACCTAAAAATAATGGGGGATCACCAAGCGGAGTCAAAGAACCACCAATATTTGCAACTAAAAATATAAAAAAAACTATAACATGTGTTTTTTTTGCGCGCCATTTGTTGGCCCTAATAAGGGGTCGAATTAATAACATCGCTGAACCAGTTGTACCCATCCAAGATGATAAAAATGTTCCAATAGAAATTATAATTAAATTTAATTTTGGAGTCCCTACTAAATTTCCATTAATGCATATTCCTCCTCCGACTGTGTATAATGATAATAATAAAATTATAAATGGTACATACTCAAGTAACATAACGTGAAGAACTTCATAAATAGCTACAGAAAATCCATAATTAATAACAAATGGGAAAATAAATGATACAGCCCAAAATAGTGCTATCCTACCAAAATTATGATGCCAAAANCTTGATGCAANCAATGGTACNATTGCAATAGACAATAATATACCAACGAANGGTATAACATATAACAAATTTAATTGGGAACCATCAATGCCATGGCCTGTACCAGCAAAAGATGATGATACTAGGATTAAACTTAAAAATAGCTTAAACATAATTGTTATCCTCGTTTATTTTTATATCAAATTTATATAATTTAATAATAATTTTATCCTATATTTTAACACATGATTACATTTTTTTTAACAATTTTCATNTTATTAATTATAATATTTTCTATGTCAATAGGTGTAATATTTTCTGATAAGGAATTAAAAGGCTCTTGCGGAGGAATATCTGAAGCTTGNAATTGTACTACAATTCAAAAAAAAATCTGCTCAATTAAAAATACAATCAATCAATAAAACTACCAAAGTTTTCAGAGTACTCCACTACGTAATCATTTTTTGTACCAGTAACAAACATTGCCTCGATATCTTTATTTTTATTAACTATCTCTAGTCCCTTTATATTGCCTAGTACTAACAAACCTGTAGCATAAGCATCAGCAATTAAACAATTATTAGCTACNACAGTAACACTAACTGTTTTATGATTGACTGGATACCCGTTTATAGGATTTATAATATGAGAATATGATATTCCATTATGAGTATAAAAATTTATATAAGTTCCACTTGTTGCAATTGCTTTATTCTTTAATTTAATAATTTCAACATAACCATTATCAATATAGGGATTTTGTAACCCTATTGTCCATTGGTCTTTTTTGTTCGTTCCTGAACATAATAACTCACCGCCTATTTCAACAAGAAAATCATTATNACCTCTTTTTTTTAGATAAGATCCAATTAAATCAACAGCATATCCTTTNGCAATTGCATTAAAATCAAAATTGATATTATTTTTAATAACATAATTATCTTCAATTGAAATTTTATTAAAACCAATCGTTTTTAAAACATTATTAACTTTCTTTTTATCAGGAATAGAAAATTTATCATTATCAAAATTCCATAAGTTTAGCAACGGTTTAATAGTTGGGTCAAAAGAACGGTAGGTATTTCTATAAACATAAAAAGATTCNTTCATGATTTTTTTCATATGATATGAAATATTTAAGGTATCTTTAATGCTTTCGTTAATTCTAACGATCTCGGAGGTATCTATATAGGTAGAAAATATATTATTAAAATCATATAATAGTGAATCTATTTTTGATTTAATTTGNNTTTTTTCTTTTGATAGATCTTTACCAATAATTTTAATTTGATAAGTTGTACCCATAGTAAATCCATTAAGATGTATAGATTCTTTATTAGTACAAGATACTGTAAAAAATAAAAAGGCCGATATAAATAATCGACCTTTNTTGTTTAAAATATAAAATAGAAAACTATAGAAATTAACCACCAAAATCATCATAGTCTATCATTTCTGGTTCAACACCTAGACTATCTAACATATTTGAACAAGCTGTTAACATCATTGGAGGTCCACATATNTAATATTCTATTTCAGTAGGGTCTTCATGCTTATCCAAGTACTCATCAAGTAGAACTTGATGTATAAAACCGGTTGATCCTTTCCAGTTATCTTCAGGAAGTGGATCTGATAAGGCTACATTGTATTTAAAATTAGGAAATTTTTCCGCAATTTTTTTAAAATGTGAATCATAAAACATTTCTCTCAATGATCTTGCTCCATACCAAAAAGATACTTTTCTACCAGTTTTTAATGTGTGGAACAAATGAAATAAATGAGATCTCATTGGAGCCATTCCTGCACCGCCTCCAATATATACCATTTCTCTATCAGTGTCTTTTATAAAGAATTCTCCGTAAGGTCCAGATATGGTAGCTTTATCACCAGGTTTTAAATTGTATATATATGAAGATGCTATTCCAGGAGGTGCATCCCATTGTCTTGGAGGTGGATGTGCAATTCTCACATTAAGCATTACCATATTGCCTTCAGCTGGGTGATTAGCCATTGAATAAGCTCTAAAAACGCCATCATTCTTATTTTCGGCTACTAGATCCCACATTTTGAATTTATCCCAATCCTCTCGGTATTCATTTTCAATATCAAACTCTGAGTAGCTGTGTTTATACTTAGGTATGTCAATCTGAATATAACCACCTGATTTAAAATCTATTGTTTCACCTTTTGGTAATTCAACAACCAGCTCTTTTATAAAAGTTGCTACACTTCTATTAGATTTTACCGTGCATTCCCATTTTTTTATACTAAATATCTCATCCGGAATTTTTATATCCATATCTGATCTAACTTTAACTTGACATCCTAATCTCCAATTATTTTTAGCTTCTGATCTATTAATNTGAGACAACTCCGTAGGTAAAATATCACCACCCCCATCAAAAACTTGACATTTGCACATAGCACATGTACCACCTCCGCCACAAGCAGAAGGAAGAAAAATTGATTGTGATGACAATGCCGACAGCAATGTGCCNCCTGGCTTTATAGTTATGTTTTTATCTTTGTTCACTAAAATATTAACATCACCTTGAGGTAATAATTTTTTCTCTGCAAATGATATTATAGATACTAAAATAAAGATTATTACTGAAAAAACTAAAACTGCACTTAAAACATCTAAACTAAACATTATAAATTAATCCCCGAAAATGATAAGTATGCCATAGATATCAAACCTGTTAAAATCATTGTTATACCAATGCCCCTAAGTCCTTCAGGAACATTAGAATATTTAAGCTTAAACCTAATAGCTGCCATACATGTTATTGCCAAAGCGAATCCAGTACCTGAACCGAATCCAAAAACCAAAGATTCAGAAAGAGTGTAACCACGTTCATTCATAAACAAAGATGCACCTAATATAGCACAATTAACAGCTATCAAAGGTAAAAAGATACCTAAAGAGTTATATAGTTTTGGACTGAATTTTTCCAAAATCATTTCAACAAGTTGTACCATAGCTGAAATTGTTGCNATATACATTATATATCGTAAAAATGTTAAATTAACTGTATCNAAACCTGAAATTGGTATCCATGAAAGTGCACCTTCATTCAATAAAAAATTTTGTATAACCCAATTTACTGGAACAGTTATAGTGCTAACAAAAATTACTGCAAAACCTAGACCAATCGATGCATCAACTTTTTTTGAAACACCTAAAAAAGAGCACATACCAAGAAAATAAGCCAATAAAATATTTTCTATAAATATTGCTTTTGTTAATAAACTGAGATAATGCTCTATTATTTCCATTATTCTTCAACCGATCCTGTTATAGTATTTTGAAACCAAGCCAAAAGACCCAAAACAAAAAAAGCACCAGGTGCTAANAGCATTAAACCATTATCTGCATAACCCAATGCATATATTTGATCTGGTACTACTGTTATACCGTAAACTTTACCACTTCCTATGACTTCTCTAAAAAAAGCAACTAATACTAAAATCGCTGAATAACCAAAAGCGTTTCCAAGACCATCTTTAATTGCTTGAATTGGACTATTTTGCATAGCAAAAGCCTCTGCTCTACCCATTATAATACAATTTGTTATTATTAATCCAACAAAGACAGATAACTGTTTACTTATATCATACATTTGAGCTTTGAGAACTTCATCAACAAAGATAACTAGAGATGCTATAACAGTAAGCTGTACTATTATACGAACTTTTGAAGGTATCATCTCTCTTAAAATTGATATAATAAAATTAGATAAGGTTAATACAAAAATAACAGATAGGGACATAACAAATGCTGTTTCTAATTTTACGGTTACAGCTAAAGCCGAACATATTCCTAATATTTGCTTTGTAATCGGATTGTTAGTTATTAATGGATCTGAAAATATATTTTTATTCATAATTTAAATTTTAAAAAAGTTTTTATACCTATTTAAATCTTCTTTTAAAAAGTTAGATAAACCATTTGATGTAATAGTTGCACCACTTAATCCATCTACCTGATAATCACCCTTTGCCATACCAGGCTTAACAACTTTAACTGAAACTAAATCATTATTTTCATCAAAGATTTTCTTATCAATAAATTGTTTTTGAAAATTTGGATTATCAACTTCCCCACCTAAACCTGGTGTTTCAGCATGTTGAAAAAATGTTATTCCTTTTACAAGCTTAAAGTCATCTGATAATGAAACAAAACCAAACAGAGTCGACCATAAACCCTTTCCTGATATTGGCAGTATATAATTTTGTATCATTCCACCACTTTCGTATACATACAAAGGTAAATATTCATNATTTTCATAATAATAATTTAATTGACCTGTTACTTTATTTTCTAATACATTTAANTCATTTATTTTAATATCCAATTCATCACCGTTTAACGATAAAACTTTTTCAACAATGGATAAATTATAATNTTCAACAATTTCCTCACTAGACAAGGTTGCGACATCAAAACCAGCACATTTTAGTACATTTTTCTGTCTGTCAACTTCAATATTATATAATTGCTTTTCTTTTAAATTAGAATTTGTTAATGATAATAGAAATGCACATACAACAGCTAAAGTTAATACGAATTGATATGTTTTTAAATTTTCTTTCATTTTCTTAATAATCTTCTTTTAATATTTTCTTGCAATACAAAATAATCTATTAGCGGAGCAAATGCATTTGCAAATAAAATAGCAAGCATAACTCCTTCAGGGTATGCGGGATTTATAGATCTGATTATTACCGTCATTACCCCTATAATAATTCCGTAAAACCATCTACCTTTGTTCGTATGAGAAGCAGTCACTGGCTCTGTTGCCATAAAAACCATACCAAACGCAAAGCTTCCCATAACAAAATGATAATGAGGTGGTANTGATAACATAGGATTNGTACTGTAGGGTGAAAGAAACATAAAAATTATAGATGTNACTATCATTCCAAGAGTCATGCCTAACATAATACGCCAATTAGCAACTTTAGTAACTAATAAAAAGCCAGCTCCAATTAAACAAGCCAATGTTGATGTTTCGCCAATAGAACCAGGAATCAATCCTAAAAACATTTGTTCAAAAGTATAATTTGCACTGGATAGTAGTGTTAATGAGTCTGAACCCTGAGTTGAAGCAGCTTGCAACAAGGGAGTCGCTGTNGATACACCATCAACAGTCCANACTAAATCNCCCGATATTTCAGAAGGATATGCAAAGTATATAAAAGCTCNAGCAGTCAGAGCTGGATTAAATATGTTATATCCAGTTCCTCCNAAAATTTCTTTTCCTATTATAACACCAAATGCCGTTGCCACCGCAACCATCCAAAGCGGNATGTCAGGAGGCATGGTTAATGGAATTAACATTCCAGTCACTAAAAAACCTTCATTCACTTCGTGCTTACGGATTATAGCAAACAAAACTTCGCAAATTCCACCTACAGCATAAGAAATTGCAATAATTGGTAAAGCATAATACAATCCAAAAACAAAATTATCAGCAATCGTTCTGGTTGAATCATCTTGATATCCAATATTAAATATNCCAAACAGAATAGCTGGGACCATTGCTATAACAACAAATATCATTGAACGCTTTAGATCAATTGAATCTCTAACGTGAGGTGCGCTTGGAGTAACGGTTGATGGAGTGTATAAAAATGTATCCAATGCATCATAAAGAGGAAATANCTTTTCGTACTTTCCACCTTTTTCAAACTGATCTTTAATGCTATCTAATAATGATCTTAGCATTATGCTTCTTTTTCCATTAACATTAAACCTTTTTTAATAACTTCCTGAACTGGAAACTTTGACTGACACACAAAAGAACAAAGGGCAAAATCTTCTTCGTGACATTCATATATTCCCAAATTTTCCATTTCTTCTATATCTTCAGCCAATATACTTTTAACTAAATACTGAGGTATCACATCTAGTGGAAGAACGTCTTCCCAATAACCAAACGGAATTATTGTTCGATATGAACCATTAATTAAAGTATTTAAGGACCAAGTTTTATTTTTAAATATTTTTGATAAATAGGTATTAGAATTTGTGTATTTATCAAATCCCGGCATTAACCATCCTAAAAAGTGTCTTTCTCCATTATTTGGAACAACGCATATTTGCGAATCGTAATATTCTATACCCCTCTCTGTATTTGATATAGAACCTGTTAGAATATTTCCTGATACAATTCTAGATTTATTTAAATCTAAATCATCTTTAATTATATTTTTAATGANAGTTCCCTTAACAATCTTGCAATGTGTTGGATTTACAAGTTGCTCACCAGAGATAGAAACAATTTTAGTATTTATGATTTTACCTGAATTTAAAAATTCACCAATAGATAATAAATCTTGAAAATCTAAATACCATACCGATTCCCCTACATTTATAGGATTGATTTTATGAATTTGCACACCAACATTTCCTGCAGGATGAGGTCCGTTGAAGATATTTAAACTAACGTTATATAAAGATTTAAAGAAATTAACATCTTGACTACTTCTAATAGACAAATTGATGTAATTTAACCCTGATATTTTACATAAAGCATTGATACCAGTTTGTAATGCATTTTTCGCATTATCATTAATAAGTAAATTTGTATTTAATGCGTGTGGAGCGGAATTGAAACAAGAAACAAATACAGATTTAGGTGATTTTTTAGAATCTGCTATTTTAGAAAATGGGCGCTGCCTAATGTAAGTCCAGTTACCAGACTCTTTGAGAATATTAACTAGAGAATCTTTATCAATACTGTTAATTTCAGATGATGTGAAGGATTTAAATTCTTTATGATGATTATTTAAATTGTCGTTTTCAATTTTTATTTCATCGAGAGCTCTTCTTTCACCTAAAACAATATTTTTAATTTTTCCTGAACAATTTGAAACAAAACTAATTGTTGGATCATTTTTATCGTGAAATAATTCTGTCCCAATTTTAACTTCATCATCTATTTTACAAGTCAATTTTGGCTTAATACCTGAAATTTTTGAAGGATGTAATTTTATAGTTATAGAATTACTCATATCTTCTATAATGTCATTAGGTGCACCTTTAATTGGTATATCGAGACCTTTATTTATATTTATTACGTTCACTTTAATTTTAATTTTCTTTTATTATATCTTTTTTCACCTTCTGAAAAGCGTCGATATTCTTCATCGGTTTTAGGACTTACTTGAGGCACTTTAACAGTATTACCATTTTCATCAATTGCTACAAAAGTNAGATATGCTGAAGCTGTATGCTTTAATTTACCAGTTTTTCTATTTTCTGTATCGATTCTTACACCAACTTCCATTGAAGTGGTACCGCAGTAATTAACAGATGACTTTAGTATCAAAAAATCTCCAATTTTAGATGGAGCTAAAAAGTCTAAGTTGTCAACTGATGCTGTAACAACTTGATTTCTACAATGTTTTAGCGCTGACATTGCTGCACATACATCCATTAGATGCATAACCTTTCCACCCAACACATTTCCAAGTATATTTGAATCATTTGGCAAAATCATTTCCTGCATATGCACTTTTGAAGTTGAAACGGGGACATCAATCATTTTACAANCCTAAACCTAGCAAAATTGAGGATGCTATATAATCATATAATGAACTCCAATTAATTATTAATAATGCTGTTGGAATAGCACAAACAAGTACAACAAAAATAAAAACTTTATTTTCTTCAATACTAGCATCATTTGTTATTTTATCTAAATACATACTTTTTGCTATACTGAAATAATAAAACAAAGAAATAACAGTGTTTAAAACAGCAATAATAGCTAACCAATAGAATTTTTCAGCTTCAATCATTGCTGCAAANAAGTAAAACTTAGCTATNAAACCAGATGTTGGCGGCAATCCTGTCAATGATAGTAAAAACAATACCATACANCCTGCAAGAAATGGTGATTTTGATCCAAAACCATTAAAATCTTTTATAGTTTCAACATTTAATACATTATTTGCATATATTAAAACAAAAAATGCACCCAAGTTCATAAACATATACGTGAATAAATAAAACATAACNGAAATTAATGCAGTGTCAGTAGCAACAGATAAAGCCATCAACATATATCCAGCNTGAGCTATACTTGAATAAGCTAACATTCTCTTAACATTTGTTTGCCTTAATGCTAATATATTTCCTACTGTCATAGTTGCTGCTGATAATATCGCAACTATAGTCATCCAATCAACATTTGAAACACCTAAAGGTGAAGCTCCAGAATAGTCAGTAAAAGAAACATAGAAAAATCTAGCCATAAGTGCGAAACCAGCAGCCTTAGGTGCAACAGAAAAATATGCTGTCATTGTAGTAGGAGCACCTTCATATACATCAGGTGACCAATAATGAAATGGTGCCATAGCTATTTTGTATCCAATGCCAGCTAAAATCATAACTACAGCCATGTATACGATGAATGGATCTTCTAAGTTCTGCAGAGATACATTAATCTGATAAAAGTTTAAAGATCCTGAGAAACCATACAGCCAGCTCATTCCATAGAGCATAATTCCTGTTGCAAAAGCTCCAAAAATTACATATTTGAGAGAAGATTCATTTGATTTATTATCATATTTTAGTATACCAGCTAAAATATAAGAAGCTATACTTACGGTTTCAATGGATAATATTATCATTAAAAGATTTATTGAAGATGACATCAAAAACAAACCAAACAATAATATATACAATAAAGCTAAATACTCAGAGAAATATATACTTTCTAATTCTTTCGTGTATCNAGAAACTACAATAACAAGCAACGTAGATAATAAAAATACGTATTTAAAAAAATGAGAAAAAGGATCTATTGTAATCATACCCATAAATAAAGGGGTATTTTGTCCATGCGTTTGGAACAACAAAATACTTGTAATAATTAATCCTANAACAGATATATTGAATGTATGTTTTTTTAAACTTGGTATTAATTCGAAAATTATTATTAACAATGTAAATACCAGCAGACAAAGCTCGGGCAAAAAATATTTAAGGCTTAAAAAATTGCTCATTTATTTCATACCTAAAAAAGTAGAACTTGACTGAATTAAATCAATCAAACTGTCCATAGTTGGATAAACTAAATCTAACAATGGAGATGGATATACACCAAATAAGATAACTAAAAATGCAAGGGGAATTATGATAACTATTTCACGGGCGTTCATGTCTGTCAAACTTTCATATTCCTTGTTAAGTTTTCCAAAGAATACATACTGATAGGCTCTTAAAAAATAAATAGCGTTTAATAAAATCCCCAAAGTACCAATAATTGTTATTGTTCTAAAAGCGCTAAAACCACCTATGAAGCACATAGCCTCACTAATAAAGCCTGACAAAGCTGGTAGTCCAAGACCCGCAAAAAAAGTTAAAGCCATAAAAGCACCAAATACTGGAAGCTTTGAATTCAAACCTCCAAAACCAACTTCTCCTTCTTTTTCATGACCTTTTGGGAAAAATATATATCTATGATGAGCTCTATCATATATAACACCTACTAATAAAAACAACATAGCNGTGATTGTTCCATGGTTAAACATTTGCATAACAGCTCCATTTAGACCAGCCTGAGCTCCTGCCTTGTTATTAGCTACAACCGCAGCCATACCTAATAGAACATAACCCATGTGACTAACCGATGAATAAGCTACCATCTTCTTCAGATCAACTTGNGCAATTGCATTTGCAGCACCCCAAAGTATATTAATAACGCCAAGAATAGCTAGAATCATGGAAAAATCTATTACTTCACCAGGAAGTAATGGATAACTAATTCTTAATAATCCATATGTACCCATTTTTAATAAGACTCCAGCCAGAATAACTGATACNGCTGTAGGTGCTTCAACATGAGCAAGAGGAAGCCAAGTATGAAAAGGAAAAACAGGAACTTTTATAGCAAAACCTATGAATAAAGCCAACCAAATAAGATATTTTAGAGGATAGCCCCATAATTCTGCATCAATTTGTGGCGCAGTCTGTATCAAAGTAATAAGATTAAATGTANTAGGTTCTGAATAGAAATATAAAGCCAACATTCCAAGCAACATAAATACAGAGCCAAATAAAGTATATAAGAAAAACTTAATTGCTGCATAGGTTCTTTGAGGTCCACCCCATATACCTATCAGAAAGTACATTGGTAGCAGCATAACTTCCCAAAATACATAAAACAAGAAAAAATCCAAGGATACAAATACCCCCATCATACCAGTATCCAACATTAAGAATAATGAAAAATAACCCAATGTAGATTTATTGATATTCCAGCTTGCAATAACACAAATAAAAGATAAAAAAGATGTTAAGAATACCATTGGTATACTTAGACCATCAACACCAAGGTAATATTCAATACCAAATTTTGGTATCCATGAGTATTGCTCTTCAAACTGCAAGCCTGCTTTGGGATCAAAATCCAATAGAAGTAAAATTGTCAGTAATAGTTGAAGGCCAGTTGCAATCAATGCTATCCACTTGTAAATACTATCGTTATTTTCTTTTCTTACTAGCGATGTCAAAAGCATTGCGACAGAACCGACTAGAGGGATAAAAATAAGATATGTTAAAATATTATTGTACATAAAAATTCCTTATTATAAATTTTGAAAAATTATAAAAACTATAATCAATCCAATTGTTCCACTTAGTAAATAATTTTGTATAACACCACTTTGCGTACTTTTTAATTTTTTACTTACAAAATTTGATAAATGCCCTGTGCCATCAATAATTTTTTGATCTAACCAGTTGTAATCAGCATATCCGGTTATTTTTGATAAAGTAAGGGTAATCCAAGACCATCCATTTATAAAAATTCTATCGTAAACATCCCAATCAATCCAAGTAAATATTTTTGTTAAATNCATAAATGGTCTATACAATAATGCATTATAAATTCTATCTATGTAAAACTTATTCTTAGATAGATTATAGAATCCAAGAATATTAACAATTTTAGCTATTCTATCAACATCAACCTTTTTAAAATAATAAAATACAATTGATGTAGCTATACCTAATCCNGCAACAAGTAGAGATAAAAACATNGCTTGGTCATGNGCTTGATATATACCTTCCTTAATAAGTGACATATCCAAAAAATTATGCTTGCTTTTACCAACTAAAGTTTTAAACCAACCCTTACTCAGCAANGGATTAAAGTTTAGCGTAAACGCAAAAGCAGTACTTAAGAATGATAATAAAATTAAAGGAATTGTCATTAAAAATGGAGACTCATGAACATGTTTATTGATATCAAGGTTATTTGGTTTTCCGTAAAAAGTCATAAAAATGAGCCTAAACATATAAAAAGCTGTTATCATAGCTGCCCCAAATCCAGCAAAAGGCAAGATAATTGTCCAACCAAGATGAGTTTGATAGTAGGATAATGTACCAGCTAAAATTCCATCCTTAGATAAAAAACCAGAGAAAAAAGGTACACCAGCAATAGCTAAAGTTGAAACAAGCATAGCAATATGCGTTATTGGCATTTTATTTTTTAAGCCACCCATATTTCGCATATCTTGTGGATCAGTATCGTGGTCATGCAAATGATGCAATGAATGATGCATAGCATGTATTACGGACCCACTACACAAAAATAGACAAGCTTTAAACATCGCATGAGTAACTAAATGAAAGAAAGCATACAAATGAGCACCAACCCCTAAAGACATTGTCATATATCCTAGTTGACTAATGGTTGAATAAGCTAACACAGCTTTTATATCATTGCGAGTGACAGCCATTATAGCAGCACAAAAAGCAGTAATAGCACCTATGACTGCTATTACAGCCAAAGCATCAGGAGTTAAAAATGGGAAAATCCTGAATGTCATGTAAACACCAGCAGCTACCATGGTAGCCGCGTGAATAAGAGCACTAACCGGAGTAGGACCTTCCATAGCATCGGGCAACCAAATGTGCAAAGGAAATTGAGCTGATTTTCCAATCGCACCCATAAAAACAAGCAATCCAGCCACTGTTAGTAATTCTACATTCATAGATTTGGTTCCATAGATAAGCTCATTAATATTAAATGTACCTACACTGAAAAATAAAATCATCATTCCTATGAACATTCCAATATCACCAACACGATTTGTTAAAAAAGCTTTTTTACAAGCATTTGCTGCCGAATCTTTTTCAAACCAAAAACCAATCAATAAATACGAAGATAAACCTACTAATTCCCAAAATACATACATCATTATTAAACTATCTGCTAAAACTATTCCATTCATAGAAAAAGTAAATATGCCCAAAAATCCAAAATATCTTGAATATCTAGGATCATCTTTCATGTATTCTGTTGAATAAACATGAACGAGAAGAGAAATAAAAGAAACTACGCAAAGCATTATTGACGTAATGTTATCTACTAAGATTCCTAAACTTACTGAAAAATCAGTAGATGAAAACCAAATAGCTGAAACATCTAAAATTGTGCCATATCCTTTGTCAATAGATTGCAAGAGAAATGTTACTGATAAATAAAATATTGTTGCTATTAAACCAATGGATACGAAATGAGTATTTCTTCCAAGGATCTTACCAAAAAATATTTGATATACAAAAGAAACTAATGGTAAAAAAAGTATAAGCAGCGAATATAATAGATTTGTTTCCATCATCCTTTTAGTGTATTTGCCTCGTCTACATTTACTGTATCGTAGTTTTTATATAAGTTAATAATAATTGCTAATGCAACAGCCGCTTCAGCTGCAGCTAACACTATAATAAATATTGTAAATACTTGACCATCTAATAAATTTTTACCAAGACCCGAAAATCTATTAAATGCTACAAAATTTAAACCTGATGCGTTTAATATAAGCTCTACACTCATCAGAATGGCAACAGCATTTTTTCTTGTTATTACACCATATATTCCTAATGAAAATAATATAGAACTTATTGCTAAATATGAAGTTAAGCTGTTCATGAGTCTCCTCTTCTAGATAACATAGCCGCACCAACTAACGCACTCAAAAGAAGGACAGATACAGCTTCAAATGGGAGCAAATACTCTGTCAATATCATTGTACCCAATATTTCTGTTGTTCCTTTGATACTTGTTAATTCATATTCTGGCCATTCAGTTCTCATAGCAACTGTAAAAATGAGTGTAAATATGCCAAGAGCAAAAAAGGATCCAGCAATTTGATTCCTGCTCGCATGCTGAAAAGAAACGTTTGAAATCTTTGATGTCAGCATAACACCAAAAATAATCAAAACAAGTATACCGCCAACATATACAATCACTTGTGATGCAGCTAAAAAATCGGCATATAGACAAATATAAAGCCCTGCAATTCCAAACAATGTAAATAATAAAGCAATAGCAGAATAAATCAATCTACTGGAAACTACGACCCAATAAGCTGAAGCAATAGTTATTGAAGCTATTAAATAAAATGGAAAATCAGCCATTTAGCAAACTCTCCATCTATTCGATAATTGACTTAACATCATCAGTATACTTACCTTTACTTTCTAATTCTGCTTTAATTGCATTTGAAATCTCATTAATGCTTTTACCCTCGGCATCTAACGCCTTGTATAGTTTTTTGGCTATACCTCTNACCACCCTGCTTTCAATAGCTTTTAAACTATCCAAGTCAAAACTTACCTCTGACTGTGCTGCTGGCTGTGTTGCCGATGATGTTGATTGATTTAAAACGGGCTCAATTATTGTCTTAACATCATCAGTATATTTTCCTTTAGCCTCTAATTCTTCTTTTAATGATGAAGCTATTTCATTAAAATTTTTACCCTCGTCATCTAACGCCTTGTATAATTTTTTGGCTATACCTCTAACCACCCTGCTTTCAATAGCTTTCAAACTATCCAAATCAAAACTTACCTCTGGCTGCGCAGCTGGCTGAGTTGCTGATGATGTAGATTGATTTAAAACGGGCTCAATTATTGTCTTGACATCATCAGTATATTTTCCTTTAGCCTCTAATTCTTCTTTTAATGATGAAGCTATTTCATTAGAATTTTTACCATCAGCATCTAAAGCTTTGTAAAGTTTTTTGGCAATACCTCTAACCACCCTGCTTTCAATAGCTTTTAAACTATCCAAGTCAAAACTTACCTCTACAAGTTTTGAACCTTGGGTTGAAGATTCCACTGAATCTGATTTCTTTGTATTACCTTTAAGCAGATTAATAACAGATACCACATCTTCTGACATTCTATTTTTATCAATAAGTACTTTTTCTATTCCATCAGCGATCTCCGACATAGTTTTACCTGAAGACTCAAAAATTCTATAGTGTTTTCTTGCTATACCTTTTGATACTCTGTTTTTGATTTGTTTTAATAAATTAATATCTAAAGGAAGATCTTGACCAGCATCCTTATCAACATCTTTAATTGCTACATCTTTTTTAATTTCACCTTCAAGCTCTGTCTCTTGGATTCGCATAGCTTGCTGATAAAGATCATCTTTTTTATTGATTTTTTCAATATAATCTAAACCACCAGCATCCAATATTTGATCTTCAGTTGCATTTGCAAATTCATAAATCAAATTTCCACGTTCTCTTTTACTAAATTCGTAATCAATATCGTGCTTGTGTTCATTTGGTCCACCCACCATATAAATACACTCTTCTGGACAAGGATAGACACATAAATTGCAATACATGCATTCTGACATATCAATTGAAAACCGAGTGACTAATAGTTTCTTCTTGGTATCATTACTTGTAATACCACAATCAAAATCAGAGCCCTTCTTTGGCTTAACGTCTTCAATTTTAATACAATCTACTGGGCAAGCTCTTTCACACATTCTACATGAGATACAATCATCTATATCAACATGCAATCTTGAGCGAATAACATTATAGTCTTCATTAGCATGACCAATATCTCTTTCGGGAATAGGCCACTTCTCATGAGGATATTGCAATGTAGCTACAAGTTTCTTTCTGTTTTGAAAATGTTGCATAGATAAAGACATCCCAGATATCAAAGTCTTTATACCATTATATATATTATTAAAATATTCAGACATATTCTATCCTTAAAAAATAAGTTCCCATATGCTAACAAATATCAAATTGGCCATAGAAAATGGTATTAAATATTTCCAGCACAAATCCATTAATTGATCAACTCTCAATCTTGGAAAAGTCCACCTTACCCACATCATTACAAAAATCAATAGCGAGGCCTTAGCAAACATCCAAAAAACGCCCCAAAGAGTTCCATCAAAAAAAGTTATATATTGCTTTGTATTTAAATATCCAAAACTTAAACTGTCAATTGTAGATGTTATAAAATGAACTGGAGAAAGCCAACCGCCTAAAAACATTATAGAGGCAATAAAACTAACTATTAACATACTAGCGTATTCACTTAAAAAAAATAAAGCCCATCTAAAACCTGAATATTCTGTCATCCATCCAGCAACTAGCTCAGACTCAGCTTCAGGCATATCAAAAGGAGCTCTATTTGTTTCAGCAAGTAATGATATATAAAATATAAAAAATGCAACAAAAGTAAATGGACTATGTATTATTATCCATCTATTATTAGCTTGCCAAGACACAATATCTTGTAAATTCAAACTACCAGCAATCATAATTACCAATAAAGCAGTTAAACCAATAGGAATCTCATAACTAATGACCTGTGCTGCTGATCTCATAGCCCCATAAAGAGACCACTTATTGTTTGAACTCCATCCAGCNAGTATTATTCCAATCACACCAACACTACTCATAGCTAAAATATAAACGAGGCCAATATTAAAATCAGAAACAACTATTCCTTCAGAAAACGGCACTCCAATAAAAGTCAAGAAAGCAGCAGTGAATATTATAAAAGGAGCAAGAATCATCAATTTACTATCAGCATCNTTTGGAATTGTNTCTTCTTTTGTAAGCAACTTTATGGCATCTGCTAAGGTTTGACCAATGCCACCCCAAAACTTTTTTCCGCCCTTAAATCCAAAGATACCAACTTCCATCGGTCCAATTCTATCTTGCATAAAAGCAGAAACTTTTCTCTCCATGTAAACAGCTATCAACGCATTTACTGACATCAATAAAAACAGTAGAGTACCTGGAATTAATACCACGGTTACAAATAAAATCTCATAAGGAACCTGAGGCAATAATTGAGATAATTGATCTGCAATAGAAGAAATCATCTATCAATCTCTCCAAGGACAATGTCAAGACTACCTAAAATGGTAATAACATCTGATATCATCCAATCTGCCGAAATCTCATTCAAAACTGACANGTTACAAAAACANGGAGATCTCATTTTTAAACGGTGAGGCATATTTTTCCCTTTGCTAAGAATGTANATACCCAAATCACCTCTAGCTGTTTCATATCTACTGTAAACTTCACCCTCTTTAGGTCTTACCTTTTTAGGTCTAGCAGCATTTACATCACCTGATGGAATTGATCCAATAGCTTGCCTTAAAATCTTAATTGACTCTGTCATTTCAAGCATTCTAACATAATATCTATCCCAACTATCTCCAATACTTCCCATTGTACCTTTGCCTAAAGGAACATCAAAATCAAANTTATCATAAATTGAATAAGGTTCATTTTTTCTTAAATCCCAATCAATTCCGGAAGCTCTCAAATTTGGACCCGAAACTCCGTAGTTCAGTGCGACCTCTTTAGTTATAATACCAACGTCNGCAGTTCTTTCAACAAAAATCTTATTCCCAGTCAGTATCTGATTATATTCAGGAATCTGAGTTTCAAAATAGTCTAAAAACTCAGTAGTCTTTTCTAAAAAACGCTTTGGAAGATCATGGGATAACCCACCTATCCAAATATAGTTATAAAGCAATCTTGCTCCACAGAGAGTTTCAAAAAGATCTAAAATTCTCTCTCTATCTCTAAAAGTCCATGTAAATGGGGTTATACCTCCGACATCTAAACTAAATGTACCAATTGCCATCAAATGACTGGCAATTCTTTGAAGCTCAGAAATAATAACTCTAACATATTCTGTTCTTTCCGGGAGCTCTATATCTAATAATTTTTCTACTGCTAAAACNTAACCGTGATTCATATGCATAGATGCCAAGTAATCACAACGATCAGTAAACGGAATAATTTGCTCATAAGTTAGNGACTCNCAATGCTTTTCAAAGCACCTATGTAAATATCCTAAGTGTGGTTCAATATGATTTACTATTTCGCCATCTGTCCAAATTTTTAATCTTAAAACACCATGTGTACTTGGATGTTGAGGGCCCATATTGAGAACCATTTCTTCAGTCTTTAAAAATCTTTTATCTTCTGTAGTTTTTCTCATTATTCCCAATCTGTTTTATCTTTAGGAACTGGCATTCCATTGTAAAATTCAGGCGTAACAAAATCTTTTCTAAGAGGATAGCCTTCCCAATCATTTGGAAGCAATATTCTCCTTAAATCAGAATGACCTTCATATTTTATACCAAACAGATCATAAGCTTCTCTTTCATGCCAATTAGCGGCCTTCCAGATCGATTCAACTGTTGGTATTATTGGATTATCTCTATCAACTTCAACTCTGACTTCAATATAATGCTTTTCTTCCAAAGAAAAAAGATTGTAAGCAGATCCTAAAATTTTGTCATCATAAGCAGTGATACATAACAAAGTATCAAACGATGTAGATTTATCCGAATTTAAGAACGACATTACTTCAAGTAGGTTTTCAGGTTCAACAAATAAAACATCTAAACCATCTTTAATAACAAATTTATCAACGAGTTTTTGATTTAAATGATCAGCGATTTCAGAAAATTTCATTTATACCTTTTTGCTTTTTTTCCTTAAGGGAGTCTCTTCTTTAATTTTATTTTGAAGCTCTATGATGCCTTCGATCAAAGCTTCAGGTCTAGGTGGACATCCAGGAACATAAACATCTACTGGAACAACGTGATCAACACCTTTCAAAACATGATAACCATGCTGCCAATAAGGTCCTCCACTATTTGCGCAACTACCCATAGATATAACATATCTTGGCTCAGCCATTTGCTCCCATAAACGCCTGACCCTACTTGCCATTTTTAGAGAAACAGTTCCAGCGACTATCATCACATCGGCCTGTCTAGGAGTGGCTCTAGGCATCGCTCCAAACCTTTCTAAATCATGCCTAGGAGCTGCTGCTGCCATCATTTCAATAGCGCAACAGGCAAGTCCAAACTGAAAAAACCACGGTGAACCGGCCCTAGCCCAATTTATAATATTATCAAGCTTTTCAACCACGACATTATCTTCCTGAAAGCGTTCTAATAATGTTTTTTCCATTAATTAACATCCTTTTTTTGCAGATTAGAATATCTACCCTGAGCATACTTTAAAGACATTTTAACCCAAGATAAATCATTTTTAACCCAAACATATGCGAAACCGACAATTAATATAGATAGAAAAATCATCACTTCTACAAATGCAACCAAACCCATATCATTATAAACAACCGCCCAAGGGTATAGAAATATGACTTCAACATCAAAAATCAAAAAGACTAGTGCTATACTATAAAATCGTATATTAAATGTTAACCAAGCATTATCCTCAGGTAGTTCCCCACATTCATAAATACGAAGTTTCTCTTCAGTCTTGTTGTGTTTTGGAGATAACAAACTCTGAAGAATAAGCGGGACAATAATCAGAATGATTGAAAGTCCAGTCAATATTATAATGGGCAAATAATTTTGATACATAATTAAATTAAACTATTATCAAAATTTATTGTTTAATCATTTTGTTTTGCAAGGAGTAAGATAAATATTTTNTAATTTTTTTATATTTTGTTGATTGCTCTGTCTAAAAAAAAATTTTTAAATTTTAATAATTATTATGATATCATTACTAAACCAAATAATTTTACAAATAATTTCACTTCTTCCCAAAAAAATAGTCTATGTTTTTGCAGGTAAATATGTCGCAGGAGAAAATATCAATACTTTAATTGAAGCCACTAGAGAAATGAATAATTTGGGATATGATGTGACTATTGACATTCTTGGTGAGCATGTAAAAGACAGAAAGCTGGCAAATGAAATTACAAATCAATATTCAGATATTTATGAGCGTATTCAACTAAATAATCTAAAATCAAATATTTCTCTAAAACCTTCCCACATAGGGCTCGACATATCTTACGATTACTGCTTAACTAATATTCTAAAAGTTGCCAAGATAGCAAAAAAATATAAAAATTTTCTTAGAATTGATATGGAAGACTCAAAAAACACTTCTAATACAATCAAGTTACTTAATGAAGCACACAAGTATTACGATAATATTGGAACTGTTTTTCAAGCATATTTGGTTAGGACAATAAATGATATAAAAAAACTAAACTACAAAAATATAAATTACAGATTGTGTAAAGGTATTTATAATGAATCCTCAGAAATTTCAATAAAAGACAAAAATGATATAAATGATAATTACATCAAAATATTAGAAGAAGGTTTTAAAAGAAATCACTACATTGGTATAGCAACNCACGATACAAAATTATTGGATAGAGTTTACAANCTAATTAAAAAATACAATATTGCAAAGAACCAATTTGAATTTCAAGTTCTTTATGGAGTTCCAATGCATGGNTGGCTTGAAAAGCATTTAAATAATGGGTACAAAGTTAGAGTCTACATACCTTTTGGACCAGATTGGTATGAATACTCTATAAGAAGNCTAAAAGAAAATCCAAACATAATTTGGTACATATTAAAAAATATTTTTGGATACAAGTAAACTATTTTAATAATACGAGCTTTTGAGTATACTTTTTATCATTAAAAAAATAATTTAAAATATAAATACCTGAACTAAAATNACTTCCATCCCAATGCAAACCATANCTACCACCAATTTGCAACTTGTCAACCAAAACAGCTATTTGCCTGCCTTTTATATCTAATAATTCTATAAAAATTTTAGTATCATTAGGTAAAAAATACTCCATATTTACAATAGGATTAAATGGATTTGGGAAAGGTGCAGAAATTTCAAAATTACTAGTTAAAATAGAGTAGTCACTATTGAAACTTACATTAAAAACTCCATTGTTATTCCAGGTCGGTATAAATCCATACAACTTTGATTTTAGCATAAAATTAGAATCATATAAGTAAAAATCAGGAATATCACCAACATTGCAATAATCAATTGAAGATCCATCATAACTTCCCATAACGGGGATGTCTGTATAAGGACCATTCCATTGCCTAGCACCAACAATTACGTTGTTATTATAAGCAACAATCCAATCCCCATCCTCAACACTATCAATAGAATCAATAAAATAAAAAGCCTGATAAATAGATTGCTCGTAAGGAAATGGTGATTCTTTATATTTTTGATAAGATCTGTAAAACATCAATTCATCAGAGCTATCAAAACTAAAAAAAACTGGTGTTACTAAATCCAAAGAATCGTCTATGATTTGAACCCAATAACCTTTTTTACTTTCAAAATGAGTTAGGCTCCCAAACCAAACCTCATCAATAATCTGATTATTATTATTAATATTTTGTGCAGCAAGACCTTCTCCAATTATTGCACTAAACTTGTCTTCAACATTATCAGGCAATGCATCCTCAATAAAAAGAGTATCATCCATTGGAAATGATATCAGATTATTGCCGTAATAAACTGCTATCTCAGGTATAGAATCTACTTTAGCTGTCACCCTTAATGTATCGTTATTTAATACAGTTACCCAATACCCTTTAGTCCTATCTAGCTCAGTAAGACTCCCTACCCATAGTCCATTACTCAAGTTTGACGCAACTATGCCTTCTCCAATTACGCTGATAGCATTTGCTCCTAATGGAGACATAACATCGCTAACCAGA
>NZTO01000047.1 GCA_002703375.1 Fidelibacterota bacterium
TAACATTAAAAATGCCACAAACAATTTGTTAATTTTTTTTGTTAAATACATATTTTCTCCTAACTGTATTTTATGATAAATATTTGATGAAACGAATCTATTAAATTAAACTATATACATTCGAACTTGCAAAACAAATATTTACTCCATTAAACAAGATAATCTATGTAAAATATAAAACAACATTATGATATCAATAGTGTAACATATTGTAATTTTATTTNTACNTCTGTAACAGGTTGTAATTACANACCTTTATTTATTTCTTATTTTCTTTCTTTTAGATTTTTTTTCATTAATGGGAAAATTNATTCTTAAGGAGAAACCAGTAAGTCTNGAAAATTCAGTTGGAAGNCCATTNATAGAATGAGGTTTATTNATATAATCACANCCATCAGNANTNTNTNNATTNCAAATGGGATTGTANTCTTGCATAGAAAACAAACTTTCTAAAGGCATTGAGCTAAAATCATGGAANAANCCAATTTCATATCCNTANCTTCCTGNATTNTAGCTACCAATTAGCATTCCCAATCTCATACTTTCATTATTTGAAATACCATTTGGAATCATCATTCCTCTGATTCCATAATAAGATAATAAACCNGGTTTGCGCTTATTTGGTGTCATTTTGAAAAGTGTAAAATCATAAGAAGGATTCAAAGCCCATGAATATCCCCAATTTAAAATATAATATGACTTTTTATTTTTGGCTATAAGNTGACTAAAATCAACACCAGAGCCATANGGTAAGCCCAATTTAAATCCAATNTCAATTTTATTAGATAAACCCTTTCTATAGATGTAGACAGGTGTTACACTTTCAAAAGAATAAGTAATTGATTGGTACGTTTGTCCTTTTTTTAATATTTTAGGACTTATTGTAGAATGACCTGCACATCCCCAAAAAAATAAACTTATTAATATTTTTAATTTTATTAGCTTCATTTAAAATGGCCAAAATATTGGTATAAAATATACTGAAATTAACCAAAAAATCAATGTNAATGGTAATCCTGCCTTTATAAAATCTGAAAATTTATATTGCCCGGGACCATAAACCATCAAATTAGTTTGATAACCTATCGGTGTCATAAAACAATTTGATGCTGCAAAACAAACTGCAACCATAAAGGGCCTGGGATCAACGTTTAAATTTATTGCAATTGCTATAGCAACAGGTGCCATTATTACTGCTATGGCATTATTGGAAATAAAAGCAGAAAAGAAAACTGTAGCAATATATAAAATAGCTAAATAAAGATGTGGTTCTTGATTCATATTTGCATTAAACAAATCACCAATTGAAATAATTAATTTACCAATAAGTAAATCAGTACCAGTTTTATCAATAGCTATCCCAATTGGGATTAAAGATGCAATCAAAAAAATAACTGACCAATTAATTGATTCATAAGCATCTTGAATTGATAATGATCTAACAATTAATAATATAACAGCTCCAATAATTGATGCTTTCATAATTGAAATAACATTTATAAATGTAAGAATCATTATCAACGGAATAACAATTATTGAAAGCCACCACAAACCCTCATATTTTAAAGCAATATTCAATTCTTCTAATAAAATCAAATCAGGCGAACTTCTAAAATTTTCTACTTTTCCTTTTGGCATCATAACTAATAATGTATCTGAAAACCTTAGCTTTATCTTGGCTAATTTTTCTCTAATTATATCAGTATTTCTTCTTACTGCCAAAACAAAACCTTGATATTTTTTTCTAAAATCTAATTCTTGTAGTGTTTTACCAATCAAATGTGATTCTTGAGGTAGAAGACATTCTACTAAAACATGATTTTTACCAGATAATTCCTCTTGTGTCATTTTAACATCAGANAATAATAGTAAATTATATTTTTCTTTTAAAGATATAATATCTTTTATATTGATTTGTACAAGAATTACATCATCTTTTTTGAANTGAATAGTGTTAAGATTATATCTNTATCGAACTTGATCTCTAATTATCATTAAAATTTGAATATCAAATTTATCTTCAATATCAAGCTGATTGATCGTTTTACCTAATAATGATGAATCTTCACTGATTTTAAACTCAGTTAGATATCGTGCCATATGATATTTTTTGGTTAAAGAAGAAATTACTACTCTGGATGGTAAAAACCATTTTGCTAAAATAACATTATAAATTGTTCCTACAATCAAAAATATAATTCCCAATTGAAAAAACTCAAAAATACTAAATGGTTTAATACCCTTTTCAACCATAATTGAGCTTACTAAAAGATTTGTTGAAGTACCTATCAAAGTAAGTGTTCCACCGAAAATCGCAGCAAAAGATAATGGCATCAATAATTTAGTGGGACTTATGTGCATTAATTGTCCCAAATAAATGGCCAATGGAATGAATATAGCAACAGCGGCAGTGTTGTTAATGAATCCTGATATTATTGCAACAGTCATAAAGAATACAAGAACGGTAAGCCATTTTTTTTGTCCAGCAAATAAATATACTTTTTCAGTTAAAACTTCAAGAAAACCAGTCTTTAACAAAGCTTTGCTCATTATAAACATAGCTCCAATTGTTATAACAGCTTTATTACTNAATCCACTTACTGCCTCTTCTGGAGTAATAATACCAAATAAAAGTAAAAATGTTGTTGCAGATAGAGCAACAACTTCCATTGGAAAAAGCTCTTTTGCAAAACATACTATTGATATAATTAGTACAAAAATTAAAATTAATGCTTCTAATTGAATGATGTGTTTACCTCATTANTTTTTATAGTTTTGAACCAATGAAACCTGACAAAAATTTCGGATAAAAGAAAGTAGATTCAGGAGGCATAATTTCTCCGCTATCTGCNATTTTTATCATTTGCTTAATATTNGTTGGTCGCATAAAAAATACCCAATTAAAATCTTGATCTAATTTATCTATGCACGCTTTTTCATCGTTTGAATAATATATATGATCATTGTCAAAAACTTTTTCTTTATGAATTTTAAAAATATTATTAAAAACAAATGCATGCAATGCAGAAACATCCAACATTTTCCATGATTTTGAATATTCTTCCCATAGATTACTATAATTAAGCTTTTCAAGAGGTCTAAGTATTCCTGACATTCCTAATTTTCGATTTGCAAAACCAAAAACATGATTTGCTTTAATTCCATTGATCTGATTTAAAATATTAGGCCAATCAGAAAATGGTTTTTTTTCAATGATAAAATTTTTTTCTAATTTTTGCAACGTAATAAAATTTGATAATTTTGACTTTAACGCTCTATGTGAGGGCAGTATAATTAATCCTGGATCATTAATTGGTATTAGCGACATCAAACAGTATCCATTTTGATTTTTAAGNTTNTGATATCTNATTGTTGTTTCATANCTATTNTGGCCATCAGCTATATATATTTTTTTATCTTTAAATTTTTTAATAATATCTTTAATAATTTTCTTTGATTTAATTTTAAATAACTCATTATATACACCATCAAAATCTGCTTCCAAAATTGGTTCTTTAATATTTTTTTNAATGATTTTTTTTATACTATNATCATTGTCATCATATAAAGAGAATACTTGACTAAACTGNGCATTCAATTGATTGAATAATTTTAGTCGNTCNTTTATNGAGTCATCAATAGTNANTTCGTGGGGAATTATATCATTTTTTGAAGATGATTCAGATTTTACTTTAACTATTAGAGCTCTTCTGTTGTAGTTTNNNTGATTTATACTAAATTTTTGATCCCATANATAAACAGCATCTTCNTCATCAANTTGCATAATTTCATTTTTAATCCAATTATTATAATATCCTGAGGCGCGTTCATAAATTAGATTATCTTCATTGGGATCTTGCNTNCCAAGAATNATTCTTACAATATTATCTGGATCTTTNATATATAAATCAGTTTGAAGCTTTGCATCAATTATNTCGTATGGTGGTGCAATTTTTGANGAAATATCTAGATTTTCATCTGTTCTATATTTAATACCTTTAAATGGTTTTATAATTGCCATAATATTAATTGAAAATTTATTTTTTTTAACGCTTAAATTTATAAATTGATAATTTTAAGTTATAATTTAAAATAAAAAATTCAAAAAGTTATTNAAAAAGGGGAATTAATAGATAATAATTCCCCTTTTTTCATTGTTAAAACAATTTTTTACACTGCTTCTAGTTTTTTATCCTTAATTGTTTTATTNTCTGTACATACAGTTTCTATTAGNACTCGACAAACTTGGTATGGATCCATATTTGCTGAAGGTCTTCTATCTTCTAAATAACCATATCCATCAGTCGCTGTTTGCATTGGGATTCTTATAGATGCCCCCCTGTCACTTATACCATATCTAAATTCTTTTATAGAACAAGTTTCATGCAAACCAGTTAATCTTTCTTCATTATCTGAACCATAAACATCAATATGCTCTTTATGTTTTTCTCNTAGTTTTTCACAAGCTTTTTCTATTACCTTCATTCCTCCTTCTTCTCTCATAGACTTAGTACTGAAATTAGTGTGAGCTCCAGCACCGTTCCAGTCTCCTTTAACTGGTTTAGGATGAAGTGTAGCATTTACACCATACATTTCTCCTATTCTGTAGAGTAACCATCTAGATATCCATATTTCATCAGAGACCTGTAATGGACCCAAAGGCCCAACTTGATATTCCCANTGACCTGGCATTACTTCAGCATTTATACCTGATATACAAATACCCGCATTTAAACAGGCTTCCATGTGATCCTCAACGATATCTCTTCCGTAGACCTCGTCAGCACCAACACCACAATAAAATGGTCCTTGTGGAGCAGGATATCCTCCATCAGGCCAACCTAATGGCGAACGACCTTTAAAAAAAGTGTACTCTTGTTCAATACCAAACCAAGGTTTTTCACTTTCAAACTTTTCAGCAACTTTTCTTAGTTTAGCTCTTGTATTTGTTTTGTGAGGAGTCCCATCAGCATTATATACCTCGCACATGACTAAAATATTATTTCCACCTCTAATTGGATCTGGTAAGAAATAAACTGGGTGCAACGCACAATCACTATCATTACCATCTGCTTGCATTGTACTAGACCCATCGAAACCCCAATTTGGAATCTGATCAACCTTGGTAACAGGCCCATCTAAAATTTTTGTTTTAGAACGAAGTTTAGATGTAGGTAAATTACCATCCATCCATATGTATTCAGCTCTTAACTTTGACATTTTCTCTCCTTATTTTTTATGTTATATTTTCTTTATCCGAACTCATTGGAAGATTTTTAAAATCTTTATATGATGATAAAACTAGGTTTGTAATTGTTCTTATAACTCCAGGCCAAGATTGAATTTTTCTTAATAAAGTCTCTAATGAAGAGGTATTTTTTGTTACAACATACAATATATGAGAACCCGATCCAGTTGTTGTATAACACTTTACCACTTCTGAACTATTTTCAGCATTTTCTATAACATCGTTAAAATGAGCTGACGATTCAGAAACTATCGTTATAAAAGCTGATACATCGCAACCAATCTTTTTGGTATCAATGATAGCTTCATATCCTTTGATTATTCCAATATCCTGCATTTTTTTTATTCTATCTGAAACAGCGGGAATTGATAGACCAATCTGGTCTGAAATATAGCTAGCAGACGCTCTTCCATCTTTCTGTAAAATTTTAAGTATAGATTTATCACTAGCGTCAATCATATTTAAACTTATTAAGAAAAATTGTTTTTCGCAATAAAAATTAAGGTAAAATAGTGAATTTATTAATAAGTTTAAGTATATTGATAATTAATATTTAACAATTTAGGAGGGCAGAATGGAAAAATTCATTATATTCCACAATCCAAGATGAGGGAAATCGAGAAAATCCGTGAAGATTTTAGAAGATAATAATATTAATTTTGATACAATAGAATACCTAAGAAATGCGCCAACTATTAATCAGCTAAAAATCATAATAAAAAAGCTTAATCTAAAACCAAAAGAATTACTAAGAAGAAGCGAGAAAATTTACAAAGATTTAAACATTCAAAGCTTCCTGGATAATGAAGAAAAAATATTAATTACAATAGTTAATAATCCTATATTACTTGAAAGACCCATCATATTATCTGAAAGTAATGGTGTTATTGGTAGGCCACCTGAAAATATATTTACTTTAATAAAGTAATCATTTTTGTTGCATAGTTTCCACCTTGCGTCCTTAAACGAATGAAATAACTTCCTGAAGCATATTCAACACCGTCCCAAACCAATGTGTGATATCCAGCGCTTTTATAACCATTATCTAACGTCGCAATTTTTTTACCTAAAACATCAAATATTTCTAAAGTAATTTTCTGTGGAGCAATCAAATTATATCCAATATTTACTTTAGGATTAAAGGGGTTTGGGTAAGCATTAATTATATTATAGCTTATAGGCATTATTTCACTTTTGGTAAGCAAAGCATTTAAAGGTGCATTTGTTGTGAATTTATATGCCAAAGTCTGATAACCATTATTAATAACTGGGGAGCTTGGATGTAAATTATTTGCAAATAGTATTTGCAAACCATCATTTTGATTTGGAGATTCTATGCCTATAGTTGAGAAATTTCCATTATCGTCAATATCGTGAATTTCCTTGTACTGAAAAATTATTTCTCCATCACCAGTTGGTGTATTATAATAATTTGGATCATTCAAAATAAGTTGAAATGTTTCTCTAACGCAGTTTGGACATAAATCGTCATCTTCTGCATTGGCTAAATTATCCCATTGAATAACTATCCTATTATTAATTTCGTCAAAAAATTTGAAGACCTTAAAAGGTTCTCCAGCATCCCATTCTCCATCTAAATCTAAATCAATATATTCAGCTGAGTCCCAAATACCGTTTTCATTTAAATCAACAAAATCTTCACCCTCATCCCAGGTTCCATTATTATTGATATCAGTATAATTTTCTGCATTTTCACACTCACCATTATTATTAGAATCAATACATTTTTCATATCCATTATCGTCCAAATCATCAAAAAATGGTGCTATCATTGCTGATGGACCAAGTGGCATAGGGATAGAAAAATTCCAAAAATAAGGAATATCTAAAGGTTCAAAAGATACCCATCCATTTGAACATATTGTTAAAGAACTGTAAATGTTTCCATAATATTTAAAATCAAAATCCAAATCTATTTCAATTAATGTATCATCTTTTAGTAATAAATCAATTCCTTCTCCACCATTATCTGGATTTAGTTCAATCCAATCATATACAGGGTGCTGAGCATAATCAATATCCAGGTTATCGTAAGCCCAATATCCATAACTATCAGGGGGCATAGGATCTGTTGATAAAATAGGACCAACTAGTATAGAAATTGGATATTGATCTACCTCATTATTATCAATTAATACTGTTGCTAACAAATCAATAGAACTTCCTTTGGAAACATTATCAACTATACCTGAAAATAATGTGCCAGTTTGTAAAGTTGAAAATGAACCAACAGATAAATTAAATTCCTGATTTGAAATTTCGTTTGAAACTCCATCTGATATTTCAATTACTGATATTGAAATGTTTTCATAATTTTGATTTGATATATTAATCAATGATAAAGATAGATCAAATGATTCATTTGCAACAACATAACCTTGATCATCATTTACAATTGGAAGTATTTCAAATTCTACATTAACTTCAGGAATGTAATCATTATTATTATCACTTGCATAATTAAGTTCTATGTGTTTTTGAAAATACTGAGGTTTATTTAAATATAGATCTAAACTTTCACCTATATTTACTTGATCAAAATCTATGAATAAATTTCCATTCTCTAAAGATAAACCTTTTGAAATTAATTCTCCATTAACAAGAAGTGCTCCAACTACATCTTCAACAGGAATACCATTATCATCTAAAATAGTTGTTTGAATGTAGCTTTCAGATAAATTTTCATCTAATTCACAATTCAAATTACTAGGTTCACCGATCCATATAGGAATACTTGGATCTCCTATTGTACCATAAATGTGATGATTAAACTCAACTATGTTATTTTCATTGGCAGGAAACTCCTTAATTAATGCCTGTTTACCTGTATGAAGAGCAGCAGCTAATTCATATGTTCGCCCCTCGAGAATATTGTCCCACAAAGCTCCGCAAATAACATTATTGTATCTTGTATCAGTATCTAAATCTGAGGGCCCAATCATTGCAGCAGCACCTTTAGGTGTATTGAATGAGAAACCCTCATAAATTAAACTTTCTCCAAAACATCTTGAAAGTCCAATACCACCATAATCATTACCAAAATCTCCAGTATTGCATACAAAACTAAAAACAATAGGAATTTTCCAACTTGGAAGAAGAAGGTTTGCAATTTCCTCTCTGTGAAAATAGGGTTTATGCCAGCCATTTGCATCTCCCCATCCTCTNTAN
Source organism: Fidelibacterota bacterium (assembly GCA_002703375.1). Lineage (GTDB taxonomy): Bacteria > Fidelibacterota > Marinisomatia > SCGC-AAA003-L08. Next base: position 8,438 of record NZTO01000047.1, read on the forward strand.
TTAATTATACCTACNCCCTCATTCCAAGAACTAGCNATGAGTGGATTTTGATCACCTTCTGTNTAGTTNCCTTGATGAAAAAAGGCTGTGTCAACATTAGTATAGCCTTCTTTATAAAGTTTATCTTGCAACCATTTAGATGTCCAAACAGGAGTAACTGGCCACTGATATGGAGGGATCTCATCTCCACTGAAATTACCAGCCACAAGAAGAGCTTTGCCAAGATGACTATAATCGTCTAAATTATCCATTCTAGTATATTGTATTGTACGAGCAACTATTTTCCAAAGTTCTGGTACTACACGTATACTCCAGCGTCCAATCAGAAAATGAGGATTCAGTGGATCATCTGTATAGGTGTAATTATAATCAGTAACATCTAATTCGTTTTCGTTAATTGATGGTATAGTAAATGTTGGAATAGTTAACCCTGTAGCATTAACATCTCCAATTAAAAGTACATATTCTAAAAGTGGATTATCTTGATAGAATGACATAATTTCAGCTTTAAGATCTTCAGCACTAATATTATCACTTATTAACATTTCAGCNACATCATAACCTTGAGATCTTTTAAATTCAATAAAATTACCTCCTTGCCCTTCATTATTAAGAGATTCTAAAACAGATTCGTTGGGGGTAACAATAAGATATGTTCCTCTTGTNAATGAAACATCTCTATCATGATTAAATACATTTTTTTTTGATAATCCTAATGTACTATTTGCTATTAAAAAATTTATACCAATAAAAAATATTATACTATTTAAGAAGTGTAATTTTTTGAATTTCAAAAGAATCCTCCAATTCATATTTTATAAAATAGACTCCTGATGAAAGATCTTTGGAGTCCCAGTTAATTTTATGGTAACCTTGACTGACTAATCCAGAGTGAACTATATCAACCAATCTACCATTGATATCAATAATGGTAATATCTAAATTTTGAAAAAATGATACATAAAAAGAAAGTTCTACTTTTGGATTAAATGGGTTTGGATAAGGAGAAAAAAATGATGATTTTTCAGGAACTAATACCTCATTAAAAACTAAATTNCTTGCTTTAGATTTTATAGAAAAATTATCAATTACTACACCTCTGTATGCCACAGATTCATCTGATTTAATTCCTATATCAACGTAAAATGATTGAAAATTCTCTTTTGGAATTCTTACATATTGTTTGTGAAAATCCCAAAATTGATCATCCCATACTTCATTTAAAGTATCCGTATCAGAAATTATTGATATGTAAACAGTGTCATTCTCCCATTCTAGTTCATATTTCCAATCGATTTCAATTACTAAATCTTCATCAGTTTCATTAGTTATTTCATTATTTAATGATATAAAAGAGTGAGATGAATCTTGATATAGAAGATTAGATTGTGAAATTATATTACCAAAATTATCTAAATTCCAAGTACCTGATTGATTATTCCAGTTTATTAAGTTGTCAAAAGAATCATTAAAAACATTTTCATATTCATCAACTGATAAAGATATAGTTATATCGTTTGTTAAAGANATCTCAAAAATTTCAGGAAAAGTATANTCCGANATTACCTTTACAGAATAGCTATTTTTTGGTAAACTATATGACATATTACTATGATTGACAATACTAGTATCTATTCCATACTCGTCCTCAATCAAAATAAATAACTCATAACCGTTATCTTCATAATTATCAATTACAAAATTTAAANTATAATAATCCAAAGGATTTAAAGCAATATCCTGATAAGTAATTGAACCTGCACTTGGTATAATTTCAAAACTTTGTTTTTCATATCCTTTTGCATGTACATTTAAATTAAATGTTCCGTTAGTTAATAACCTTCTATATCTTCCAAAAGTGTCAGTATATCTTGGTTTTAACATGCCCCCATCCATTTCTTCAATCTCAACTTCAGCTTTTAGAGGTTCACCAGTACTGTTATCTGTAACAATACCTGATACTTGATAGGCATCTGCATCTCCATAAGGGTTATAAAAAGCCCTATTCATAAGNTGAAATGCTGCATCCATATTCCTTTCAATTGTATCTTCAATCAAATCTTCATTGGGTTGCAAATTTTCTGTGCCAACTTCAACTAAATATTGAATACATCCTGTTTCTGTATAAAACCAATCGTGTGCATTGCCTTTTCTTGATTTTCCAGGTGTACAAAAATAATAACCTTCTTCAACTTCTTTTGGGATCATTGATCCTATCTCTTGCCCTAAACCATCTATAACTGGAAAATCTGGAGATTTTTTAGTATCATCCCAATCCCAAGAATATATAACCATCTCAGCCACTCTCCCAGATCTAGAACTATGATAGGCAATTGACAAGGTGAAATTATGTTCTAGTGCTAAATCTCTTATTGCCCTGGTTTCAGACTCAGAAAAAGGGTGATTTCCTCTATAATAATCATAATGCGCAAAGTAATCTCCATAACCAGGATCAAGCATAAACTCACTATCACCAAAAAACCAATTAAATCCATAATTTCTATTTAAGTCTACACCATCTGAATCATTTCCAACTCCTTGTTGCAAAGAAAATTGATTATCTAAATTTATATCAGTAATATTTTTTCTAAAAGTTTCATCTTGATAATAAACACCATCAATTTCAATTCCATGGACAACACCAAGACCCTCAGGATTATGAGTTGGCACTACCCATATTTCAGTATTCTGCAAAATGGGCTTTAAAACNGTATTAAAAATTTGAACATGTTCCAGTGGGTGTAAAAACCAATCAATAATTTCCATTGCAATCTCAACACCTAAAATCTCTTCAGCGTGACACTGACCTAATATTAATACTTTTGGCTCATCTTCGTTAATATCAGCATTATAAGATAGTTTAACTGCCCAAAAAGGTAAGTTTAAATTATTTGAATAACCAATTTCAATTAAATCATAAACAATTCCACTGCCTGGGTATTGAGCAATAGCATTAGGAGTATTGCCAAATTCAACATCCCAATCAATTAACTGTTGATGAACTTCTTCNTATGTATGATATCTCTCATCCAAACAAAAAATAAAATTGAATGAAAGTATAAGAATTGAGCTAATTATAAACATTTTACTTATTCTAAAATATAATTGACCAAGGTCACTATATCAATTACATCAATTTCTCCATCAGTATTTACATCTGATGCACATTGTTGATCTTGAGTAGGATCTAATGTATCTAAAATTATACCTACAATAAGAACGATATCTAACACATCAACATTACCATCAGAATTTACATCAAATAAAACGCATTCAGATTCAAGAATTGTTACAGATTGAGCATACAGATTAACCAAGTCTTGTTTACCAGTGCTTCTCATATCATTCCAAAACAACAAATAGGAATTATCAGTTTCTGAAAGCAATGTAATTCTTGGATTATCTTGATTATACGTATAATCACAAATTGGTGTTCCACTATCGGAGAAATTAAATCCTAATGGACCAATTTCTTGATAATAAATATCATAGACTGGAGGTAAACCTGGTACTGATAACCTTCCATCTCTCCACATTAACATGTAAACTCCATTGGAGCTTGCATAAGCTGTTGGAGAGGTTTGATCACTGTATTCTGAGGCTATGTCAAATGATGATCCAATAGATAAATTATCTAAATCAACAAAACAACCTTTGATATCAAAATCAAAACCATTATCATATTCCCATACTACTAAAACCTCATTGTTATATTCACTATAGGATAGTACTTGATTATACTCATCAGTACTTTCTGTTGCCATTATACTTCCATTATCAGAACCTATAATTGTTCCATCATTGTTTATAAATTGTGCTAAAATATCAGCATTCCCATTTTGATAATCATTCCAAGTTACGAATATACCGTTAGAATGAGATATTGCCTCAGCATTGTTTTGTATACCTAAATCATTTGTTAAAATCTGTGGCCCATCACTCCATCCCATTGGAGTATTTCCAGATTCATCGAATGCTTGATAATATATATTTAAAGATTCATCGTTCAGAAGAGATCCACCTGTCCAAAATACAACACAACCGCCACCAGTCAATGGAACAATAGATTCTAAAAAGTCGTCATTATCATTAGATATTAGAATACCTTCACTACCCCATTGCGGATTTCCATCTGAATCAAATTTTTGAATTGCAATATCATATTGTGCCCAATCTCTTAAATCAGAATATCCTACGTAAACACTTCCCTGATTCTCAATAACCTGAGAATTTATTTGGGGTGTCATTGCATCATATACATCGCTGCCTTGAGGATCATTTAATATATTTAAATTCTGATCTAAAACTTGATAATATAGATGCTCAAGCTCGTATGAATTTACTGATTCAAATAGTAAAAAGATATTATCACCTACTTTAACGCCTTTTGGGCTATATTGAAAATCTACCTCACTTAATTTTTGACCGTTCTCATTACTTTCTGGATCATAATTTGAGTCTATTATTTTGCCATACGTTTGAACTCTAAATGGGTTTTCTCTTAAATCCTCCCAAAAAATTAATGTCNGATCATTGCCAAGATAAACAGAACCTGATTTTCCTTTGGGTGTATCATTTCCAATATCAAAATATAATTCTTTTCCGTTTTCTAAAAAATTGACGCCATTATCTTGAGAAATATGCTGACCATAGATTGCATCACTACCTGATCTGAGATCACCCCAAACAGCAAATACGCCACCTGATCCATCTTTTCTTAGAAGTGGATTGTATTGAACATAGTCTGCTTCAGAAACTGACAATCCTCCATCAATAAAAGTAACCTCATTATCCGAATTTACATGCTGAACAAAAACTTCAACTTCAGGATAATTTGCATTTCTTTCGTCTGACCACACAAAATAAACTCCACCCTGACCATCGGTAGTTAATCTAGAACCATATTGCTTTCTATTTTCTGTACAGAGTGCTAAACCATTTTCTTCCCATAAAACAGAACCATCTAAACTAACTTTTTGAGCGTAAACATCACTAAAAATTGGATGATTTCTTAGATCTTCCCAAACAACATATACGTATTCAGAATCCGCTTTTATCCTAGGTAAATACTGAGAATTTTCAGATNCAGATATAGCTATACCATTATCCNGCAAAGTAGAATTACCATCATTATCTAAAAGTTGCAAATAAACATCTGGAGTACTTGAGTTTCTGTAATCTTCCCAAACCATTGCAACAATATTTTCATTCATGTATGTTATCCTAGGATGCCTTGTCAATAATTCCGCAGTTCCTATATTGCATACATTTTTACCCCCAGCATCTGCACTTGATAATANTGTATTGCAATTTTGATCAATTCTTTGAGTATAAATTTCATAAAAACCTGAGCTGTTTCTATCATCAGCCCAGCCTAAAACAGCGTGACCATTTCCCCCTGTCTCTAAACTTATCCCTGATCTTCCAGCCTGCATTGATGAAAAATGATTCATTATGATTACTCCACTGCCAGGATTTACTATTGAACCGTCACTACTGATGTGAGTAGCATATATTTCTCCCAAAGAAAATTGAGATCTATCATCCCATATCACATAGGCTCCACCTTGACCATCTTTACAAATATTTGGCGAAACTTGAGCTCCAGGCGCATTACTAAGTGCAATACCACGCGGATCCCAGGCCAAACTTCCATCAGAAAGGATATGCTGAGCATATACATCTCCTATTTCAGGTTCATCCTCATAGTCAATCCAAACAATAAAAGCTCCACCATTATCATCTGAAACGATTATTGGATCTTCTTGTCTACCATCAGCTAAAACTACTGGTTGACCATTTAGTTGCCATAAATCATTTCCATCAATATCAATTTTTTGAGCGAAGATATCTCGAACTCCATTTCTAGTATCTGACCAAACATATATCATCTCACCTTCATTACCTACTGCACCACTTCTCTGCCATTCAATATGACCGCCTTGTCTTACTGGCAAGCCATCATCTTGCCAATTAAACTGTGTAAATGCTTTACAAAATAATAAAACTACAAATAAACTATATTTCATTGTTAATCTCCAAAATTGATTATTTGGATACCCTGTCTAGTACCCACAATAATTGTATTATTATTAAAAAATTTAGCACTATATGCATATTCTGTTTCAATTTCACCCAATAAATTGAAATCGCCACTAGCTATTTCATAAATTAAAATTCCATCAGACTTGCAGGCTAATACCANGTAATCATTNAAAACATGAATGTCATTAATCGAATATCCTTCAGCTATAGATAAGTTACTAATTTGACTACCATTGTCATCAAGTAACGTAATGTAACATCCTTTATCGTTTGACAAACCAGCAAAAAAATAATTATTGTATGAAAATACAGTTTCTGTTGTAGCTGGAGTGTCAAAAGAAGCAAAAGGTTCCAAAACATCTATCCAAGTGTAGTTCATAAATTCACATCCAACTTTATCTATATCAGGTATTTCAGTACTATTATCAAAACATCCCGGATTATCATTTTGCTTGAAAACCATTACTCCNAATTGATCATTTGAAGATGATAAATAAGGATTTGAAAAAGAAATATTNGATTGATAATANGACAAACTGTCAATAGAAGTTTCAATACAAGAATAAATGTAAGGTATATCTACTGTACACCATTGAGTTACTATTGATGTAGAAAAGGAAGGAACATCTCCTTCTAAAGTTTCTAAATGTTTAACCAAAGAATAAAAAACTAATTTATCTGAATCAGAACTACCTACTTCAATACTTCTTAAAAGTGTTGATAATGTAACTATAGGAAATTCAGCAGGATCGTAAGCAAGTGGTTGCAAGTAAACCTTGTCTAATGGATCCAATATAAAAGCAAATTCTCCATCATTTGAAAACTCAATTTCATATGCTGAATCATCAAAACTTGTAACAATATCCTTATTATGAATGAGTGTATCTAAATTTAAAATTGAATCTTTATCATTTACATTTATATTAAAAATAAAATATCCATTTTGATCTGCTGCTGCTCCTAAAATTAGATTCTTAATTTTAACATCGCGCACATAGCCACCAGTTTCATAATTAATAATACTGTTAACTTTAACAGTTCTATCTTCAGTTGATATAACTGGTGTTGAAGGTGAATTGCAGAACTGTAATAATAGAAATGCAAAAATAAATAATAAATTGTAATTTAATTTAATAAGTAACTTCATAAATTTTATCCGTCAAATTTAAAATTATATCTAAACCAATCTCAAACCCTTTAAAACTTTTTAGGTCAACTGTATAATCATAAGGTGATTTTGTATTCCTTTGAAAATATTTAGAAAAAATAGAAATTTTCAGATTATCATTAATTTTTCTATAAATCCTATGACTAATATCAATGTGATGATGCCATCTACCGTAATGTACAATGTCAAATTCATTTTTTGAATTATAATCTCTCGATTTTGATAAAATAGTAANTTTATAATTTTTGCTTAAATTAATATTAAATCCAAAAATTTGTTCAAAATAAGATCTATTGTTCATGTTAGATATTAATCCAGAGTTGAATGAAACATTGTCCGCCAAAATATATTTATATGAAACATTAATTTTATTCAATATATTGAATAATTTTAAATATATGTCACTAACAACTAAATCATATTCCGTAAAAAAGGGATTAAAGTAAATAGTTGAGTTGCTTAATTGAAATTTAAACCAAATATTATTGATTAATGGATGAGAGTAAGATAAAAATATTTTTTCACTATTAAAAATTGTTGGTAACAAAGGTTGATGATTTTGATCTGAGTCTTTGTACATTTTTAAATATACTTT
>NZTO01000048.1 GCA_002703375.1 Fidelibacterota bacterium
TTGGGGCTTTGTTAACACTAGCTGCATCGCCTGCAGTTGCTGAACGCATTGGTTTTGGAACATATTACTTTGTTCATCGTCAGTTTATTTTTCTTCCAGTATCCCTGATGGTGATGGTTTTGGTTATTGGGATAGAAGTTTATCAGTTGTTGACTCAGAACTATCAATAGCAACAGATTGTTTTGGAGCTTGCGGCGATTGTATTGGAGGTTGTACTGATCAAAATGCTTTAAATTATGATGAAAATGCCAATACTGATGATGGATCTTGTGAGTTTGAAGAAGTTCAAGCAGCAAATCTATTCTTTTCAGAATATGCAGAAGGCTCGAGTAATAATAAATATTTAGAAATTTATAATGGATCTGAAGTCGATGTTGATCTAAGCGGATATTCTTTATCAAGCTGTTCAAACGGTTGCAATGATGGTTTATCTTGGGATTACCCAGATAATGTAACTTTTGAAAATGGTACAATACTTCTTTCTGGAGATGTTTACATAGTTTGTCACGGTTCAGCAGATGATATTATACAAGCTGAATGTGATCAAACATTTACTTATTTAAGTAATGGTGATGATGTTTTTGCACTTACTCAAATAGGTTCAGGTAATATACTTGATATAATAGGTACAATCGGAGATGATCCAGGATCTGGCTGGGATGTTGCTGGTATTTCTGATGCTACTAAAGACCATACGCTTTTGAGAAAATCAACAGTTGAATCAGGTAATGATGGCGATTGGGAATTATCAGCTGGAACAGATACTGATAACTCTGAGTGGATTGTGCTAGATCAAAATGATTGGTCATATATTGGTTGCCACATAATAACCTGCCAAGATGAAACTATTTTAGGTTGTTTAGATCCTATTGCAACCAACTACAATCCAGATGCAACGGAACAGGATTATAATGAATATGGGACATCTACGTGTACCTATGAATCCTGTGAAGATATACCAACCGAAACAGGATGTCTTTATGAAGATGGCACATCAGCTGAATGGTGGGAAGGCTGGTGGAACTGCACTGATGCTGGCGGTCAAGTATGCGGTCTAGCTGAAGTGATTTTTGAGGTAGATTTACCCGATGGCGTTGAAGGGGTCCCTCACGTTCAAGGAACCTATAATGGATGGTGCGGATCTTGTTTTAATGATATGACTGATGAAGATGGTGATGGAATTTGGAGTCATACTCAATACTTTAGTGCAGGTGAATATCACGATTACAAGTATTCTATTGGAGCCTGGGTAGAACAAGAAGATTTAACCGGCTTAGATTGTGCTGCTGAAGCAGATGGTTTTTGGAATCGTAATTTTACTGCTGGTGAAGCTAATACTTCTCAAACATTAGCTCATTGCTATGGAAGCTGTGAAACTACATGTGGTGATACTCCCCCACCTCCAACATCATACGATGTAACTTTTGATTTAGATGGTATTGATGACTGTGGTTTTGTTAGTGTAACTGGTAGCTGGGATGGTTGGTCTGGTTGGGGTGCTACACCAGATAATAACTATACAATTTCACTTCAAGATGGTTCTTACGAATATGTAATTCTTTGTGTTAATACAGAAGGAGAATGGTGGAACGATATATGGTCTAATTCTACCTTTTTTAATGCACCTCTTGAATGTGATGTAACTGTGGATGTTGAAGATGGTCCATTTGGTAACTATGGACTAACAGTAGCAGGTGAAAATCAAACTGTATCATTGTGTGCAGGAACTTGTGATGAAACCTGCGGTTCTGGTGTTGTTTGCGGAACAGGTGATTCTAATCAGGATAGTGGTGTTGATGTATTAGATGTTGTACTTGTTGTTGATTTTGTTTTAGGTAATAATACTCCTAATGATGATCAATTATGTGCATCAGATATGAATGCTGATGGTGGAATCGATGTTCTTGATGTTGTTCAAATCGTAGATATTATCCTTGGTAACAGAGGATTCAAAGCAAACACAGCTGAAATTCTAATTAATGGTAGTGATGTTAAATTTGATGCAAATGGAATCGTTGATGCATTTCAAATTAAGTTAAGTCACAATGGACCAATTGAACTAGAACTAACAGATGATGCTCTTGTTTCAAAATATAGAACTGTAGGCAATACAACAACATTGATTATTGTGTCTCCAGAATCAGATTATTTGTTTACATCAGATAATCATTATATCATTGAAGAAGCATTAGCTGCGACAACAGATGGATATATTGATGTTACTATGGATATACCTTTGGATTACACTATAGGCAACGCGTATCCAAATCCATTTAACCCAACAACTAATTTAAGTATTGATTTAAACACAAATGCTAAAGTCAATATTTCAATATACAATACCATGGGTCAATTAATGGATGTGATTGTTAATGACAATTTGAGTTCAGGATACCATACATATGTTTGGGATGCGAATGATGCACCTAGTGGATTATATCTAATCCAAACAGATGTAAATTCGAATATTAGTACTCANAAAGTNTTNTTAATNAAGTAGNNNNTNGATNTTTTTNTNAAAAAAGGAGGCTATACAGCCTCCTTTTTTTGTATTATAATTTGGATATTTCATGCTTAAAAAAATCATATTATTAACAATTTTCTCAGCTTTTTCAATTGGATCGACTGTTAATTTTTCAATTGAAACTGAAAATGAATTTGGAGCTATGTGGGTTACTGGCTCATTTGACGGTTGGACTGGTTGGGGCTTAGAATTATCTCAATCAAGCAATCTATGGACTGGTTCTATGTCATTACCGAACGGTGATTATGAATATGTTATCTTAGGTGTTGACACATCTGTTCCTAATTGGTGGAATGATATATGGAATAATTCAACAAATTTCAATGCTCCAATAGGATCTGAATGTGATTTTTCGCCTAATGATGAATGGGCAAACTACGGCTTCTCAATTAATAATAATGATGTTATGCAAAGCTACTGTGCTGGAACTTGTCAAAATACCTGTAGTTCATTTAATGGTTATTCTACTACCTTTGCTGTTGATATGCAAAATGTAAGTACAAGCGAAGATGGTGTGTATATTGTTGGTAACGATCCACTTCTTGAAGGTCCAACAGGTCATTTAATGAGCGATACAGATGGAGATGATGTTTGGGAGGTTACCCTTGAGTTAATGCCTGGAACATATACTTATAAGTTTAGAAATGGATTTTGTGATAATTGGGATAATTGTGGTGACTCTTGGGAGAGCATTAGTGGTTTTTGTGCTACAGGAAGCTGGAATGATAGGCAATTAACTGTATCGAATAACAATCAAGTTTTAGATAAAGTATGTTTTAATAGTTGTACTGAATGTGATTCAGGTCCTGAAGAATACATACTTGTATGGAGCGATGAATTCAATGGTAATGAGATCGATTTAAACAAATGGACATTTGAAGTAGGAAATGGAAACTGGGGATGGGGAAATGGAGAACATCAATATTACACATCCAGATCAGAAAATGCTTTCATNGAAGATGGAAATCTAGTTATACAAGCTCTTTACGAAAATTATAATGGCTATAATTATACATCAGCAAGAATGAAAACTGTTAATCAAGGTGATTGGGTTTATGGAAAAATTAAAGCTAGAATTAAAGTTCCGTCTGCTAATGGTACTTGGCCTGCATTTTGGATGATGCCAACTAATTCANTATATGGAGGTTGGCCCCATAGTGGTGAAATTGATATTATGGAACATTATGGTTGTAATAATTTAGAAAATCATCCAGAATCAACTGTTCACAACAGCACTTACAACTGGAACGGTGGAATTCCTCCTACATCCTACGATGCATACATACCTACAGCAACTTCTGAATTTCATGAATATGAAGTAGAATGGACTGAAAGTGAATTAAAATTTTTCATTGATGGAAACTGGATAGGCTCATATTACAATAATNATTCAGGTTGGCAACAATGGCCTTATGATCAAGAATTTTATATTATACTAAATCTTGCTATTGGTAGTCATTTTATGAATTGCGAAACAGAAAATAATCTTTTCCCACAAAGATATGAAGTAGATTATGTGAGAGTTTATCAACTACAAAATACTGAAAATATAGATTTATATGGAGACATAAATTTAGATGGCACTCTAAACATCATTGATGTTATAATGATGGTTGAATTTGTCATTGGAAATCAAACTGCTACAAATTTTGAGTTTTTAATTTTAGATATTAATGAAGATTTAAACTTAGATATTCTTGATGTAATTCAACTAGTAGAATTAATTTTATGATTAATCAACTACATGAATTTTAATCATATTAGTAGTACCTGAAATTCCAATTGGTACACCTGCAGTGATTATAACCTTGTCCCCTTTATTAATATATTTTTTATCTTTCATAATTGATATATAATTTGAAATCATTTCATCTGTAGAAGTATATTGTTTTACTTTAATTGATGTAACACCCCAAATTAATGATAACATTCTACAAGTATCTGGATAAGGACATAATGCATATATATTAGAATTTGGTCTATATTGTGCCATTTTGATTGCAGTACTTCCTGATTCAGTCATTACAATGATAGCCTTAATATCCAGATCATTTGAAATATTCATAGCTGCATGACAAATCGACGATCTCCTATCACTTTTTCTTACCTTATCAGGTATATATCTACTAAAATTTAATGGATCTAAATCAGCCTCNACAGTGTAAGCAATAGAGCTCATCATTTCTACTGATTCTGTTGGATATTTACCAACTGCTGTTTCAGCAGATAACATTACAGCATCAACACCATCATAAATTGCATTTGCAATATCATTTACCTCAGCTCTAGTTGGATTAACGTTATTAATCATCGATTCCAACATTTGAGTTGCAATGATAACAGGTTTTTTATTTTGTAAACATTTATTTACAATTTCTTTTTGCAATAAGGGCAATTGGTTAATTGGCATCTCAACACCAAGATCACCTCTAGCAACCAAAATGCCATCGAACGCTTGTGCAATTTTTTTTAAATTTTGAATAGCTTCAGGTTTTTCTATTTTTGCAATAACTGGTATTTGATGATCATATTTTTGAAAAATTTTATTCAACTTTAATATATCTTTTTCTGATCTAACAAATGACATAGCTAACCAATCAATTTTTAATTCTAAAGCTAACTTTACATCATCAATATCTTTTTTAGTAACAGTATCTAAATCCAAATCAATACCTGGCAAATTTATTCCTTTACCATTAATTATTTCACCGTTAGTCTGTGATTTAATTTTAAGTATGTTATCTTTGGTGCCCTCAACTTTGAATGATAAGTAACCATCATCTATTTTCACCAATGCACCAGGCTTTATGTTTTTAAATTTTAGAGGTAAATTTATAGGAATATCTACTTTACCGTTTCCTAAAGTAAATTCCTGATTTTTTTTTACTTTTATATTTTGACGTTTATTTTGAAAACTAACTCTAATCTTTGGCCCGCACAGGTCAAATAATATTGCCACAGAATGATCTAATTCTTCTGCCAATTTTCTAATTTTAGTAATAAGTTTTTTTAAATCATGTAAATCATATTGATGAGACATATTTATTCTGGCAATATTCATTCCAGATAATATCATTTTTTTTAGATTTATTAAATTATCGCTTGAAGGTCCGATTGTAGCTATTATTTTTGTTTTTTTCATTTTGTAAATTTAAGTTAATTATCTAAATATTTATCTTTAATTTTTATCATATATTTGTATGCATCATCATATTCATTTTTTACAATACCATCCAATATGGCTTCTTCAATGGCTATTTTAATTTGCCCAACTATAGGGCCTGGTTCAAGATTTAAATCTTTCATTATCACTTCGCCTCTAACAGGTGATTGAAATTTTTTCATTTCATCTTTTAACTTTACATTTCTTATTAATTCTTCTACTTTATCAAAATTTTTAATATATTTTTTTACTTTGTTAGGATTTTTTGTAGTGATATCAGCTCTACATAGTATCATAAGATCATCGATAAATTTGCCAGCTTCAAATATCAAACGTCTAACAGCACTATCAGTGATCTCTTTTTTAGCTAAAGCAATTGGTCTTAAATGTAATTTAGTTAAAATTTGAAGATAATTTTTTAATTCATTTGGTAGCTTCATTCGCTTTGCAATATACGAAATCATTCTTTTTCCAACTTCTTCATGACCGTGATATGTCCATCCCTTAGTTTTATTAAATCTTTTAGTAATTGGTTTAGCAATATCATGTACCAAAGCTGCAAATCTTATTTCCATTTTATTTGTTAACTTTGCAGCATTATCTACAACTTGTAATGTATGAATAAACACATCTTTATGACCCATACCATTTACAATTTCTATTCCAGGCAAATCCAACATTTCAGGAAAAACGTATTCTAGCAATTTGGATTTTTGCATTAAATAAAATCCAATACTTGGTTTGTTAGTGCTAAGCAACTTTATCAACTCTTCTGTAATTCTTTCCTGAGATATTATATTTAATCTTTTTCTATTAATTTTAATACTTTCAAAAGATTTTGTATCAATTTCAAAATTTAATTGTGCTGCAAATCTTATAGCTCTTAACATTCTCAAGGGATCATCTTTGTAAGTTTTATCAGGATCAAGCGGAGTAATTAGTTTTTTATCATTTATATCTTTAATACCATTAAATGGATCAAAAATTTGACCATAACTTTCAGGTAAAATTGAAACTGCTATTGAATTTACAGTAAAATCTCTTCTAGACAAGTCATCATTAATATCACTAAAAGCAACTAATGGCTTCCTTGAGTTCTTTAGATATGTTTCTGACCTTGCAGTTGAAATTTCTATTTTTAAATTGTTAAAACTGAGTTGAGCAGTGCCAAATTTTTCAAATGCACAAAATCCTTCTGATTTTAATATTTTTGATAATTTTTTTGCGAAACTTATACCATTTTTTTCAACAACAATATCAATATCATTTGCAGTTTTGTTCATCAAAAGATCTCGAATATAGCCCCCAACCAAAAAGGTTTTTACACCGAAGGAATGACCTAATTCACCTGCTAGCTTGAAAATACGATTATGATTTTTATTTTGATTTAAAAGATTTTTTATGCTACTCATTCAATTTAAAGTTAATTTGATTATTTATTTTAGTAAAAGTAAATAAATTATTTTTATAAAATAAGTTATAAAATATTGATAAATTTAAGAATAAAGTTTAATGACAAAATCAAATAAAATATCAAAAAATGTTGTGAAACAAATTGCTGAATTAGCTAGGTTAAAACTTGATGAATCTGATTGTGATTTATTTTCTAAACAAATGACCAACATTATTTCTTACATTTCAAAACTTGACGAAATAAATACAAAAGATATTAAACCTTTAACAAACATAATACCATATCAAGAGAATGTGATGAGAAATGATATTGTTAAAAACTCTTTGAAATTAGAACAAAGTTTAAAAAATTCACCTGAAAAAGATGAAAACTACATTAAAGTTCCTAAAATCATACGTACCAAGTGAAAAGAAAAAATCCAGTTAAATATATTTTTGTATTAGGTGGTGTACTGTCTGGTTTAGGGAAAGGTATAGTGGCATCATCGCTGGGTTTTTTACTTAAATCAAACAAATATAAAGTTACCATTCAAAAATTAGATCCATATCTTAATATTGATCCTGGAACTATGAACCCTTTTCAACATGGTGAAGTATTTGTTTTAGATGATGGATCAGAAACAGATCTTGACTTAGGACATTATGAACGATTTATAAATGAAAATATGTCAAGTTTAAATACAACATCAGCAGGTACTGTTTATTGGAATGTTTTAAACGAAGAAAGAAAAGGTAATTTTTTAGGTGAAACTATACAAGTCATTCCACATATCACAAATGAAATTAAAAGAAGAATTAGAGGCGTAAATCCAAATAAAAAATTTGACATAATTATATCAGAGGTTGGTGGAACAGTAGGTGATATTGAAAGTCAACCTTTTGTTGAAGCAATAAGACAATTAAGACTAGAAGTTGGTAAAAAAAATTGTTTAATAATACACACAACCCTTCTTCCTTATATTAATGCAAGTGGAGAAATGAAAACAAAACCAACACAACATAGTGTAATGAGACTTAGAGAATCTGGACTTGATCCTGACATAATAGTTTGTAGAACTGAAAACTCTAATCATTTAAGTTTAAAATTAAAAAAGAAAATAGCATTATTTTGTAATGTTGAATCTAATATGGTATTTGAATCTCCTGACGTTGCTACCATTTATGAAATCCCATTAGTTTTACATAATCAAAATTTTGATAAAGCAGTAATGGAAAAGCTAAATCTTAAGACTGATAATAATCAAAAAGATATTAATTATTTGACCGATTTTATGTCTAGTTTTAAAAAACCATCTCATTCATTAAACATTGCAATATGTGGTAAATACAATAGTCTTCAAGATTCATACAAAAGCATATTGGAGGCATTTGTTCATGCAGGTGTTAAAAATAAAGCTAAAATTATAATAACATGGATTGATACAGAAAAAATCGACTCTAAAACAAATTTTCAACTATTATTTAAAAAAATCGATGGTATACTGATCCCTGGAGGTTTTGGCGATAGAGGAATTGAAGGAAAAATTTTATGTTCAAAATATGCTCGTGAAAATTTAATACCATTTTTTGGCATTTGCCTTGGTTTACAATGCGCTATAATAGATATTGCAAGACATCTATGTAATTTAAAAAATTCTAATAGTTCGGAATTTAATTTAAAAACAAAGTATCCAGTTGTTGATTTGATGAATGATCAAAAAGGATTAAGACTTAAAGGTGCATCAATGAGATTGGGTTCATACTCTTGTAAATTGAAATCAAATACTTTGGCACAAAGTGCTTATTCTAAGTATAAAGTAAAAGAACGACATAGACATAGATATGAAGTAAATAATCTATTCAAGAAAGAATTTAAAAAAAATGGAGTAGTTTTTAGCGGAGTAAATCCAGACTTGGATTTAATTGAAATAATTGAATTAAAAAAACATCCCTGGTTTTTAGCTGTTCAATTTCATCCAGAATTAAAAAGTAGAATAGTTGAACCTCATCCATTGTTTGAAAGTTTTGTAAAAGCATCTATAGTTTTTAACAATGAGTCTAATTAGTAAAGCAAACAAAATTAAACTTATAATAACTGATGTTGATGGAGTATTAACTAATGGTAAAATTTATATTGATAATAATAAAAATGAAATTAAAAATTTTCACGTCGATGATGGAGCAGGGGTAGCTCTAGCAAGATTAGCAGATATACCTGTAGCTTTTTTATCAGGTAGATATTCAGAATCTACATCTATTCGTGCTAAAGAACTCAAAATTCTATTTTGTATACAAGGCGTTCTTGATAAAATAACTGCTTACAAAAAAATTATTAGCCATTACAAATTAAAAAAAGAAAATGTATGTTACATTGGAGATGGATTAATTGATATTCCTCCTATTATTGAATCTGGATTATCTATAACTGTACCCAATGCTCATTCAAAAATTAAAAATATTTCAGATTATATTACATCAAAATCTGGTGGTGAAGGTGTTCTACTTGAAGTTGTAGAATTGATTTTAGATAAACAAAATAGATTAGAAAAAATAATGGATAATATGATTAAAAAAATATATTGCTATGATAAATAAAATACTTTTTTTTGTTATATTCTCCTTATTCTTGTCTTGCTATAATAATACAAAAAATTTAAACACTAAAAGTATTCAAGACTACCCAGATAATTTTATTACAAATCCTAAAATTACAATTTATAAAAAAAATAAATTATCACTTGAAACAACATCAGATTTACTTATCAAAAATGAATCTGAGGATACTAAATTAAAAAATAATGTTACTGCAACATTTTATAATGAACTCGGGATTAAAACTTCAGTACTAAATTCTGACTCTGCGTTTATAAATGAAATAGATAATAGTTTTAACGCATTTGGAAATGTAAAAGTTGTCTCTGACAGCGGATTTATTTTATCAACAAATTCTATTTATTGGGATAGAAATTATAACAAAGTTATTTCTAACGATTCTATTAGATTTACAACAGAAAAGAATGATACATTATATGGATTGGGTTTTGAATCTGATACGGATTTATCAAATTGGAAAATATTAAAGCCCAGTGGTGTTACTTATAGAATTAAATGAATGAATAATTTTAATAAATTAAAAGTACAAAAAATAATAAAAACATATAATAAACGTAGCGTTGTCAGAGGTGTTTCACTTGAAGTCAACAGAGGTGAAATTATTGGTTTATTAGGTCCAAATGGCGCTGGAAAAACAACTACTTTTTATATGATAACAGGTATGATAAAACCAAATAAAGGTAATATTTTTTTAGATGAAAAAAATATAACAAAATTACCTATGTACAAAAGAGCTTTATATGGATTAGGTTATTTGTCTCAAGAACCATCAGTTTTTACAAAATTAACCGTTGAAAATAATTTAAAACTAGTTCTTGAGCTTACAAATTTATCAAAAAAACAACAACTTGAAAAATTAGAAGAACTTCTTGATGAATTTTCTATTGGTCACATAAGAAATAGTATTGCATACACTTTATCAGGTGGAGAAAGAAGAAGAACAGAAATTGCAAGATCTTTAGTTATGAATCCTGATTTTATATTACTAGACGAACCTTTTGCTGGAGTTGATCCAATTGCTGTTGAAGATATACAAAAAATTGTTGTAAGTCTTAAAAATAGAGGAATAGGTGTTCTTATTACTGATCATAATGTAAGAGAAACTTTATCAATTACAGATAGATCTTATTTGCTTTTTGAAGGTTCCATACTCAAAGATGGATCAGCTAAAGAATTGATAAATGATAAAGAGGCTAGACGTTTATACCTTGGTGAAAAATTCAAAATGGATATTTCATAATGAAGAGACTAAAACAAGAACAAAATTTAAATCAGACTTTAACACCTCAACAAATTTTACAAGCTAACCTATTTCAATTAAACTCGGCTAATCTTGAACAAAGGATACTTGAAGAATTAGAAAAAAACCCTGCATTAGAATTATCTGACAATGAATCTTATTTAAATGAAAATCAATCTGATGAAGAAAACGATGATAAATTTGAATGGGATCAAGCTTCTCTAGATAATTTTGATAACTCTTATTCTGATAATTTAAATAAAAAACAATCAAGTCTTAATGATATCCCTATAAAAGATGAACTTGATTTTCATGATCAGATAAAAGAACAATTAAAAGATCTTAATTTGTCAAGTCAAGAACTTGCAATTGCAGAGGAATTAATAGGTAATATTGATGGTGATGGATATTTAACCATAGAAACAATATTAATAGCTGATAGATTAGATATTAGTGAATTGATGGTTATAAAAGTTTTAAAAAAGATACAAAAATTGGATCCACCTGGAATAGGTTCAAGGAATCTCAGAGAATGTTTATTATCTCAAATAGAAAAAAAAGAAATTGATCCAATAGTTTGGGAAATTATTAAAAATCATTTTGATGATTTTGCAAATCATAAATATAAAGAAATAATTTCAAATATTAATTGTTCTGAAATTGATCTAAAGAATGCTATGGATACAATATCATCATTAAATCCTAAACCTGGATTAGGATCAAATACATTGAATAATCATAATATAATACCTGATATTATAATTGATAATTCAAGTAATAATTTGAATATTAATATTAATGACAACTTTTTACCTGAACTAAAAATAAGCATTGATTATAAAAAAATGCTTGAGAACCAAAAAGAAAAAGAAGTTAAAAAATTCGTTAAAAATAAGATTGAATCTGCATATTGGTTTATTGATGCTCTAAAAAAGCGTCATCAAACTTTATATTTGATTATAGATGCAATAATCAAAAGACAAAAAAGCTTTTTTAGAGATGGTAAAAAGTTAAAACCAATGATACTAAAAGATATTGCAAATGACATAAATATGGACATATCAACAATAAGCAGAATGACTAATGGTAAATATGTTCAACTCTCATTTGGTATATATGAGCTGAAATATTTTTTTTCAGAAGGAATTAAAACAGATTCTGGGGAACTAGTTTCTAATAAAACAGTTAAAGAAATATTAAAAACTATTATTGAAAATGAAGATAAAAAAAATCCCTACGGAGATGAAAAACTTTCTGCAATTTTGAATCAAAAAGGATTTAAAATTGCAAGAAGAACTGTTACAAAATATAGAGAATCCCTTAAAATACCTATTGGTCGATTACGTAAGGAGTTATAATGTTAAATACTAAATTTAAATCTACAACAATACTTGGAGTTAGAATTGGGAAAAAAGTAGCTTTAGGTGGTGATGGGCAAGTGACGTTGGGTGACATGCAAATGAAATCAAAAGCTGTAAAAGTTCGGGAGTTTGCAAATGGAAAGGTTCTGGCAGGTTTTGCTGGTGCAGCAGCTGATGCGATGTCATTATTTGAAAGATTCGAGGGGAAATTAGATGAATCTCATAATAATCTTCAAAAAGCGGTCGTTGAGATGGCTAAAGATTGGAGAACAGACAAAGTATTAAAAGATCTTGATGCTTTATTAGCAATTATGGATATTAAAAATTCTTATATCTTATCTGGATCAGGTGATGTAATTGAACCTGATGGACAAATTATTTCTATAGGTAGTGGTTCAGGATATGCTACTGCTGCAGCGCAAGCTTTTTTAATGACAGGAATTAAAAATCCAAAAAAAGTTGTTAGTCAATCTTTATATATAACAAGTGAAATATGTATATATACAAACAGTAAAATAAATATATTGGAGATCAAATGACAAATTTAACACCTAAAAAAATTGTTAAAGAACTTGACAAATATATTATTGGACAAACAGAAGCAAAAAAATCTGTAGCAATTGCGTTAAGAAATCGATGGAGACGTCAACAAACTGATGCACCAATGAAGGATGAAATTATGCCAAATAATATCATTTTAATTGGCAGTACTGGCGTTGGAAAAACTGAAATTTCTCGTAGACTAGCTACCCTTTCTGGTGCTCCTTTCGTAAAAGTTGAAGCATCAAAATTTACAGAAGTAGGATATGTGGGTAGAGATGTAGAATCTATGATTCGTGATTTGATCGAGGTAGTAATTAAACAAATTAAAAGTGAAAAAGAAGCTGAAGTCAAAGGTAAAGCTTATGAAATTACCCAAGAAAAAATTTTAGATCTACTATTTCCAATTAACGACAAAATAGATGAACAAAAAGAAACTGTTGATAGAAATGATCGTACTAAAGATAAAATGAGAAAAAAATTATATAATGGTGATTTTGAAGAAAAGTTTATTACAATAGAAGCTAAACAAAACCCACTCCCTATGATGCAAGTAATGGGTCCTTTGGGTATGGATGACTTAACTAACAATATTCAAGATATGATTAGCGGCCTTGTACCAAAAAAAACAAAATCACAGAAAATAAAAGTAAAAGATGCTAGAGATATTTTGATTCAGGAAGAAGCAGAAAAATTAATTGATATGGATGAAGTAATAAAAGACGGTTTGACTAGAGCAGAGAATGAAGGCATTATATTCATTGATGAAATTGATAAAATAGCTGGAGGCTCTAATGGTAGTGGACCAGATGTATCTAGAGAAGGCGTTCAGAGGGATATTCTTCCTATCATTGAAGGTAGTACAGTAAGTACGAAATATGGACAAGTTCATACTCATCATATGCTATTTATTGCTGCTGGTGCATTCCATGTAAGCAAACCATCTGATTTAATTCCTGAATTACAAGGTAGATTCCCAATAAGACAAGAAATGTCAAATTTAACTAAAAAAGATTTTATCAAAATTTTAACAAAACCAAAGAACGCACTTATTAAGCAATACCAAGCTTTAATGAAAAGTGAGGATATAAAATTATCCTTTGATAGTGGCGCAATTAATGAAATTTCCAAAATTGCATATGAAATTAATGAAAAGATGGAAAATATAGGAGCACGAAGACTTCATACTGTAATGAGTACATTACTCGAAGATTTGATGTTTGAAGCACCTACATTAAAAAATAAAAAAATTAATATAACAAAATCTTTTGTCAAAAAGACTTTAGATGGAATTATTGGTGATGAAGATTTAAGAAGATATATTTTATAGAAAGGGAAAAATGATAAAAAATTTTTTACACGTTAATGACTTATCCAAAAATCAAATAAATGAAATTTTTGATATAGCCTCATGGATAAAAAATAAATTTTATTCTGATGAAAACTATTTACCGTTTAAAAACAAAACAATGTCAATGATTTTTGCTAAACCCTCTGCAAGAACAAGAGTTTCATTTGAAACTGGTTTTTATAGATTAGGTGGACATGCTCTTTATTTAGGTCCAAATGATATTGGTATTGGAAAACGTGAATCTGTTTCTGATATTGCAAATGTCTTAAGTAGATTTAATGATATTATTATGGCTAGACTTTTTGATCACGAACATATATTAGAATTAGCTGAAAATTCATCTGTTCCAGTTATCAATGGACTAACAGATTTTAATCATCCCTGTCAAATTGTTGCTGATATATTTACAATTTTAGAACATCGTAAAACACTTGATGATTTAAAAGTAACATATGTGGGTGATGGTAATAACATTGTTCATTCCTGGTTTGAATTAGCATCCATAATTCCAATGGAGTTTGTGTGTGCATGCCCAAAAGGATTTGAACCCGATCAAAAACTTTTTGATCAAGCATTAAAGAGTGGCTTATCTAAAATATCAATCACCAATGATCCTGAATTTGGAGTTAAGGATGCAGATGTTATTTATACTGATGTATGGGCTTCAATGGGTCAGAAAGAAGAAGCACTTGAACGTAGAAAAATTTTTGAACCTTTCCAAGTAAATAAAAATATGATTGATTTAGCCTTAGAAGATGTTTTATTCATGCATTGTTTACCAGCAGAACGAGGTGTGGAAGTTACTGATGAAGTTTGTGATTCAAAAAATTCAATAATATTTGACCAAGCAGAAAATAGAATGCACGCTCAAAATGCAATAATGTTAAAACTTATGCATAATAAGTATAATGATTTCACAATTTTATAGGTACCATAATGAAAATAAAAATTTTAATACTTACATTCATAAATACTTTTCTATTAGCTCATGGTGGGCATGATCACAAACATAGCCAGGCCATGGGTAAAATTTTTGGTTCTGTAATTGACTCTCTATCAAATAAACCTATTGAATATGTATCCGTCTCGGTTATGAATAAACAAACTAATGAAATTATAACAGGAAATGTAACTGATAGTTTTGGACAATTTCTTATTAAAGATATATTCCCTGGTAATCATATAGTTAAATTTGAATTTATGGGTTATAATACAAAAATAATTGAAAAAATAGTCATTCGTCCAAGGGGAAAGATGAAATGGGATTTAGGTGTGATCAAACTTGAGCAAACATTATTAGAAATGGATGAGGTTACAATTATTGATAAAAAACCTATCTTTGAATTTGAAACAGATAAAATGATATATAACTCATCTGATGATATTGTTGCTGGTAGTGGGACAGCTGAAGATGTTTTAAACAAAGTACCAATGGTTACTGTTGACCAGGATGGTGAAGTTTCATTAAGGGGTAACCCAAATGTGAAAATTTTAGTTAATGGAAGGCCAAACAGATCAGGTGGTGAAGTTGATAACATACCAGCATCTTTAATAGATAAAGTTGAAATTATAACATCTCCATCTGCAAAATATGATCCAGAGGGAATGGCTGGCATCATAAATATTGTGCTAAAAAAAGGTAGATTTGATGGTTTAAATGGAAGCTTTAAAGTGAATGGAAAACACAATAGTTTCAATAGTTTTGATGATATGAACGGCACAACATTTTATGCTAATTATAGAACAGACAAATTCAATAGTTACGGATCAATTTCTGTTAACAACAGAGCAAGAACCCAAGAAGGTTTCAGAGAAGTATATAATGATGGTTGCATTGATAATAACTGTTATGTTATAAATGATAAGTTCTATGATATTGATGGTTACAATTATACTTTTGAAAATAATGGTCTTCGCAGTACAAATTCCTTCAAAATTGGTACAGATTACAGTGTAACTAAATATCTAACTTTGAATGGTGAACTATCATACAGAACTAAGGCTGGTGACAAAACTATATTACAACGCTACAAACAAGATGGGATTTCAAATATTGAGTATGATAAAATTTCAACAGAAGGAGAACAAAATGGTAATTATCATTTAGAAAGTTTTTTTGAAATTATAAAATCTGATAAAAATCCAGATAAAGAATTATATTTTAGTTTTTCGAGCCACAAAAGTATTGATAATGAATATGAATCACTTGATTCATATTTAACAACTATTTCAGAGGCTGAAAACAATTTTGAAACTGATTTCAATTTTAAGTATCCATTAAATGATAGAAGTAAACTTGAATTTGGATACGATGGAAGATTTATGAATACATCAGAATTATTGGATTTTGAACTTGATGGTTTAGATGGGATCAACGATTTTTCAATGAAGAGAAATATTCATGGTTTTTTTGGAGAATATCAAGTTAAAATAAATGATAAATTCAGTTTAAAACCAAGCTTGCGTGTTGAATTTGTTGATAAAAATATAAAATTTGAAATTCAAGATACTACTATTAATGACCAAGATGAATCCACAATATCAACCTATGTAAAATTACTTAGGAAAGAAAGTGATGATATTACAAATGTCGAAGAAACAAATATTTTTCCAAATTTTAATTTAACTTATAACATTACTGANAAAAAAAGTTTACAGTTTGGAGTTAGTAAACGNATTGAAAGACCTGCTGGAGGNTCACANGGTTCTTGGGGACAATTAAGACCTTTTCCANGAAATGTTTATAATGANAGTTTTATTTTNATNGGNAANCCTANTCTTGAGCCAGAATTTTCAACACAATATGAAATTAATTATAGAAGTCCTATNCCAATGGGTTTCTTTTCNAGCAGTATTTACTATAGAGATGTNACAAATTCAATNGAGTGGTATAATGATGATGAACTTGATGCAAACGTAGTTACTTTTAGAAATGCTGAAAAAGCTAAAGATATTGGACTCGAAGCTTTTATGATGATAATGGGACAAACAATTGGAGGTAGTTACAACATTAATGAACTNAATGATTCATCAAATGATTTTCAATTNAATGGAAAAAATGAAAGATTATCTANNTATATGAGAATTAACTTACCAGAAGAATATATTAAAATTTTTGGTTTTGAATTTGGTTTTTACTACATGAAAATAAAAACTCCTGGTGGTACGTTATTTGGAAGCAAAGGAACCTTGTGGGCAAATACTGGAATTTCAAAATCATTTTTAGATAATCGACTATCTCTTTCTGCAAGTATAAATAATATTTTTGATAAGGGTGGCTTTCAAATGTTTGTTTCAGAACCCATTGATGATGGTATAACACAATTTAATGATGTTTATTCATCAAGAGGTGGCAGATCTTTTGCTATTAATTTAAAATATAATTTTGGTAAAATGCAGGAAAATAAAAAAAGAAATCGCAATCAAAACTTTAGAAGTTCAGGTGGTGGAGATATGGATATGGGTTATTAAAAAAATAATACCAAGGCAACAATTAAATGTTAATTATAAAAATCATTACATTATTTTTAATCCTAATTACAAATTTAAAATCTCAATTTGTTGATGTTAAAATTACAATTAATGATGATAGACTTCAACAGTCAATAAATAATGAATTAGATAATTTTGAAAGNAATTTAGAAAATTATCTAAAAAATACCGAGTTTGCATCAGATGCAATGGATATNGATTTCAGTATAGAAATTTTGTTTGTGTTTGAGGGCATAACAGATAAGGGAAATGAAAAAGTATTTAGTTCCCAAATTCTAGCAACAAATAATGTTGATCAACAATTTTTTACCAAAGGTGCTGAATTTTCTTACAATCCCGGACAAAGTTTTTTTTATAATAACCAATTTGAATCGTTAAGATCATTAATTGATTATTTTGCATTAATGATTATTGCTGGTGATCTAGATACTTATGATTTATTTGGTGGAGAAAAATATTACAAGTTAGCTGAAAGTATTGCTGTTAGCGGTAAAGAATCATCATTTAATAGAGGTTGGGATAATCGGAAGAATAAATCTGAAGATATCAAAGAAAATTACAATCTAAGAAAAGCAAAGTTATATTTTTTCATTTCAAAAGATATATTTTCAACAAAAAATTATAATGATGATCTTAATCATAATCTCAAAATTTTTCACCAAAATATTTTGAATATTGATTCGGAAATAGGTAATGATAAAAATACTAAAATTTTTCTAAAATCACATGCCAATGAAATTGGATTAATGCTTGACAAAGTTAAAATGTATCAAGAAATCAATGATATTATCGATTATGATAAAGAATTAAAAAGCGTTTTAGAAAAATTTCTACCTAAATCATTTAAAAATTATTAATTATGAAAAAATATCTTAATTTTTTTGCTATTTCTTTCTTGTTTTTTTCTATAATCACTGCAGAAAAAAAATCAGAAGATATTCGAAAAGATATAATTAATCAAAATAAAGAACTTAATAAACTTAGAAAAGACATCATTGATGTTGAAAAAAAAATAAATAAAAAAACAAAAGATGCTATTTCAACAACTGAGTTACTTATAAACCTAGAAAATAAAATGATTTTAACAGAAAAATTAATAAAATCATTAAAAAAAGAAGAGCGTTATACAGGAGAATTAATACAAATAACTAAATCAAACATTTCAAAAAAAGAAACACATGTTTCAAACTTAAGAAAACAAATGACTAAAAGAGTTGTGCACATTTATAAAAATGGTATACCATCTTTAACAGAAACTATCCTAAGTTCAAAAAATTGGAATGAGATCATTTATAGAACAAAGTATTTAAAAGTAATATCTGAATTTGAAAAGAAAATGATAAATGAAATTGAAACTACNCTCAACGANTTNAATTTNGAAAAAGAAAATTATGAAAAAGCTTTAAATAAAAAAAAATNACTNAGAAATGAACACCAANATGAATCAAAAAAACTTGAATCCGATAAAAAGAAAAAAGAAATTTATTTATCTNAAATAAAAAAAGAAAAATCAAATCTAGAAAAAAAATTAGCNCAAAAGCAAAAACTTGTCAAAGAAATTGAAAATTTAGTTTCTAAGTTGCAAAAAGACGAAAAAGAAATGAAACGCAGAGAAGATGAGCTTGCAAAAATAAGATCAGAAAAGAAAAAACCAACAAATGGTAATTTCATCTCATTAAAAGGGAAAATGCCTTGGCCTGTAGATGGAAAAATTATTAGTCATTTTGGGAAACAAACAAATAAAGAACTCAATACAGTAACAGAAAGTTCTGGGATTGATATTGAAGCAAGTCCAGGGACACCAGTTGAAGCAGTTTTAGATGGAATGGTAACAACTATTACTTATTTGAGAGGTTATGGTAATTTAATAATCATAGACCATGGATCTGGATATTTTTCAGTTTATGCAAATATTGAAAAAATTCAATATACTGAAAACGAATATGTTCAACAGTACAGTATTTTAGGATATGTAGCTAACAGTAAGCAGGAATTTAATAAGTTTCACTTTGAAATATGGGGTAATAATACCAAATTGAACCCAGAAAAATGGCTTATAAAAAAATAGATGTTTTATAATAACCTCATACATAATAATAAATTCTTTTCCTTAATAGAAAATTATTATAAAAAAGATAAAATACCACATTCTATATTATTATATGGGAAAAAAGGTATTGGTAAACAGGGGCATGCCATAGAATTGGCTTCCTCGCTCAATTGCACAAATAGATCAAACTATCTATCATGTGGGAGGTGCCATAGCTGTATTCAATTAAAGTCAATGCAACATCCAAATATACATTTTATAATTCCATTCCCAAGGAAAAAAATACTTTCTAAAAAAGATCAACCTGAGAAGGCTTTAAGCACAAAAGACATTGATGAATTAATTAAAATAAAAAAAGCAAAGATTATAGATCCATATTCAGATTTTAATCTTCAAAATGCTAATACAATCTTAATTAATTCAATTCGTTTTCTTAAAAAAGAACTTTACAATACATCAATTGAAAAAGGATGGAAAATTATATTAATTTTTGAAGCAGAAAAACTTTGTATACCTGGACCTGAATCAGCTAATTCATTATTGAAAATTCTTGAAGAACCTCCAGCCAAAACAATATTCATATTAGTAACAAATGAATATAACAAAATTTTAAAAACTATTAAATCAAGGTGTCAAAACTTTTATTTTAATAAATTATCATTTCAAAAAATAAGAACTCATTTAGATTCAAAAATGATTAATGATAATGATCTTAAATTACTTAATAAAATATTTGATGGCGATTTTAATCTTATTAAAAAGAACTTAAAAAAAATTAATGATTTTAATAAAAAAATTAATAAACTATTTGAGTATATTTTGAATTGTAATTCAACAAGTCAAAACCATATTTACTTTGACAAGTTGAATATTGATAAACTAAATTGGTTTGATTATATGAAATTATTTATCATTGTTTTAAGAGATTTACAAATTTTGAAAAGTTCTTCAACAATCAAAAATCTTCATCTTAAGAAAAATATTGAAACTTATAATAAGATTTTAAAAAGATACCCAAATGCAGTTTGGTCTAATTGCATATCTTCTATTGAAAAGACAAATATTATAATTAAACAAAATGTTTATTTTCCTCTAGCTTTGAAAACTTTAAGTATTGAAATAAAAAATAATCTTTTAAATCAAACACAAAAGTCTTTTATTTAGTATAAAACATATGTCAAAATTTTATTTAACTACTCCTCTATATTACGTTAATGACAAACCTCATTTAGGAACCGCATATACTACTATTCTTGCAGATGTGATATCTAGATATTACAAAACAATGAATGAAGATGTATTTTTTTTAACTGGAACAGATGAACACGGCCAAAAGGTTCAAGAAGCTGCTACAAAAAGACAAATCGAACCAAAAGTACACGTAGACGAATATGTTATTGAGTTTAAAAAACTTTGGGAAAAATTACATATTGATTATGATGATTTTATAAGAACTACTGAAAAAAGACATAGTGACAAAGTAAAAAAAATTTTACAACAATTGTTTGATGATGGAGAAATTTATAAAGACAAATATGAGGGAATGTACTCAGTATCTGAAGAACGTTTTATAACTCAAAAAGAAGCGGAAGAAGGTGAATTTAGACAAGTAAAAAAATTAGTTGAAGAAAACTATTTTTTTAAAATGTCTAAATATCAATCAAAATTAATAAAGTATATAAAAAATAATCCTGAATTCATTCAGCCTGAAGGAAGGAAAAATGAAGTTTTAGGTTTTTTAAATAAACCTCTTAACGATTTATGTATCAGTCGCCCAAAATCAAGGTTGAAGTGGGGCATTGAATTACCCTTTGATAATAATTATGTAACATATGTTTGGTTTGATGCATTACTTAATTACATAACTGCTATAGGTTGGGATCATAATGAAGAATCTTTTAGAGAAACTTGGCCTGCCAATTATCACCTCATAGGAAAAGATATATTAACTACGCATGCTGTTTATTGGGCTACAATGCTGTTAGCAATTGGTTTACCTTTACCAAAAACTATATTTGCTCATGGTTGGTGGTTATCTGGAGAAAGTAAAATGTCTAAATCTTTAGGTAATATAATTAATCCGTTAAATCTCATAGATAAATATGGTGTTGATTCGTTAAGATATTTTTTAATGAAAGAAATGGTCCTTGGTAAAGATTCAACCTTTACCATTGATTTATTTATTGAGAGATATAATTCAGATCTTGCTAATGATTTTGGGAATCTAGTAAATAGAGTCACTATCTTGATTCATAAACATTTTAATAGTAGAATTCCTGAACCAGGAAATTACAATGAAATTGATTTAGAGCTTATTGGCTTTGCAAAAACCACACCTCAATTAGTTATAAAAGATATTGAAAATCTGAAAATACCTGATGGTATTGAAAAAATTCTTATTTTAATGAGAAAAATAAATAAGTATCTTGAAGTTAAATCCCCATGGAAAAGTATTAAATCAGATTCTTCTCAAAGAAGTGAAGCTGCTACTACAATGTATATATCAGCTGATTTATTAAGAATATGTACTCAATTACTAAATCCTGTTATGCCTAATAAAACAACCGTTATTTTAAAAATGCTTGGTTCAACGTCAATAAAAATAAATAATTATTCAACCAATCTAGTTAAAGTTGGCCAAAAGTTAGGTAATGGGAAATCTCCATTTCCAAGAATATTAATATGATTGTTGATACTCATTGCCACATTTATTATGATAAATACAATAAAGATATTAATGATGTAGTAAATAATGCGATTGATGCTGGTGTAAAAAAAATCATATGTGTAGCTGTAAATTTAGAAACTGCTGAAAAGTGTTTTAATCTTTCTCAAAAATTTTCTTCGGTTTACATGACAGTTGGAATTCATCCTTCTGAAACAGGTTCTACACCAAATAATTATTTAAAAGAAATAGAAAATTTTTTAGATTATAAAAAGACAGTGGGCTTAGGTGAGATTGGATTAGATTATCATTATAATTTTTCAAATCCTAAGGTTCAAATCAAACACTATATTGAACAATTAGAGTTAGCTAAAGCATACCAACTTCCAACAGTAGTTCATTGTAGAGAATCTGAAAATGATATTTATGATGGAATAATAAAGTCAAAATCTAACTATGGAGTGATTCACTGTTTTACTGGAAATTACGATTTTGCAAAAAAAATCATTGAAATAGGTTACAAGATTTCATTTACAGGTTTGATTACATTTACGGGTGAAACTTATAAAGATGTCATAAAAAAAATTGATTTATCTAATATTATGGTTGAAACTGATTCGCCATACTTAACTCCAAAACCTTATAGAGGTAAAAGAAATGAACCTAAGAATGTACGTTTAGTTATAGAACAAATTTCAAAATGGAAAAAACTACCATTTGATGAAATTGCAAGAAAAACTACTAATAATGCTTTGAATTTTTTTTCAAAATTAAATGATTAATCTTGAAATCAATACCTATTAAAAAACGTTGGGGTCAAAATTTTATCAATGATAAGAATTTAATAGACAAAATCATTTCTGTTTTTGATCCTGATAAAAGAGATACAGTACTTGAAATTGGTCCAGGTAAAGGTGCTCTAACATATCCTTTATCAAAAAGAGTGAAAAAAATTATTGCTGTTGAAATCGATCCAATTTTAGTTTCACATTTAAAAGAAAATTTTATTGAAAATATAGAATTAGTTAATGATGATATTTTAAGATTTAAACATACTTCTATTAAAAAAGGTTATAAAATTATTGGTAATTTGCCATACTACATAACAACTCCAATAATATTTTCATTTTTGGAATCAGAAAATTGGTCAAAAATGACAATTATGGTTCAAAAAGAAGTAGCTGATAGAATAATCGCTAAACCAGGTAATAAAAACTATGGGAGATTATCTATTATGGTACAAGCACAAGCATCTGTTGAAAAACACTTTGATATATCAAATAACTTATTTTTTCCAAAACCTAAAGTAAAATCTTCACTTATATCAATAATGCCGAAAAATAATTTAAAACATAATAAAATTATTTTTTATAGCATAATAAAATTAGCTTTTCAAAAGAGAAGAAAAATTTTAAAAAATTCAATTTCAAATTATCTCAATGACGAAAATATAAAAATTTTTGGTCATTTAAGACCTGAAAACATTTCAGTTGAAGAATATATTAAAATTTCTCAATCTTGTATTAATAACAAAAAAGTATTAAATTAAATGCTTTACTTTTTTAATTTTATTAAACTTTAAAGGTGTTCATGGCTAAAAAGATTAAAAGCAGCTTAACTGAAAAACCTGCTACAAAAAAAACAGCTACTAAAAAAACAGCTGCTAAAAAAACAGACGCTAAAAAAACAGCTACTAAAAAAACAGCTACTAAAAAAACAGCTGCTAAAAAAACAGACGCTAAAAAAACAGACGCTGTAAAAAAGAAAAAAACTAAACTAGATAAGAAAATTCAAAAAATAGGAAGCGATGCAAATAGATCTCTTAGTCGATACCTAAAAGAAATTGGCAAATATGACCCACTTGAACCAAATCGTGAAGTTGAGTTAGCAATCAGAGTAAAAAACGGTGATCGAAAAGCTCTCAAAGAATTAACTGAAGCTAATTTAAGATTTGTTGTTAGTGTTGCAAAAGATTATCAAGGTCAAGGTTTACCACTTACTGATTTGATAAACGAAGGTAACTTAGGACTCATTAAAGCTGCTGAAAGGTTTGATGAAACTAGAGGTTTCAAATTTATTTCCTATGCTGTATGGTGGATTAGGCAATCTGTTTTACAGGCCTTAGCCGAACATTCAAGAATAGTAAGACTTCCTCTCAATCGTGTAGGAACTATAAGTAAAATTAATAAAGCTGCACAAAGATTAGAACAAGAATTTGAGAGATCACCAAGAGAAGACGAACTTGCTAAGCAGTTAGATATGAATTCTAATGAAGTAACCGATGCTGTCAGAATATCTAGACGTCATCATTCTTTAGATACTCCCTTCACTGATGACGATAACAATTCTCTACTTGATGTTATCCCTGATAATAATCAAATAGAACCAGATAAAGATTTAATGATGGAATCCTTAAAACAAGAGATAAAATCATCATTAAAAACATTAAAACAACGAGAAAGAGATGTTATTATCATGTATTTTGGTATTGACAGAGAATACGCCTTGACATTAAATGAAATAGGTGAAGAATTTGATTTAACCAGAGAACGAGTAAGACAAATCAAAGAAAAAGCTATTAGAAGACTAAGACATAGATCTCGAAGTAAAAAATTAAGAATGTATTTAGGATAGAAAGGAGAAACTGGAATATGGTTTCAGTAAAAGTTGGTGAAAATGAACCTTTTGAAAGAGCTCTTAGAAGGTTCAAGAAAAAGTATGAAAAAGCAGGTATTTTGAAAGATGTTAAATCTAGAACTTATTATTTAAAACCGAGTGACGCCAAGAGATTGGCAGCAAAATCAAAACCCAAACGTAGATTTTAAATGAAATCTAAAATCCAGATTATTTAATCTGGATTTTTTTTAATAAATTGAATTTGATAAGAAAAATATCAGGAATTCGGGGCATAGTAGATAAAACACTTAATGATAAAGTTGTTTTTGATCATGCTCTAGCATTTTCTCAATTAAAAGTTAAAGGTCCCATCTTAGTTGCAAGAGATACAAGATCTCATGGCAAACATTTTTCTGACATAGCTTGTAAAGCTATATCATCGGCTGGCCTAGAAGTACATAACTATGGAATCATTCCTACACCTACAGCGCAATTTTTAGTTTCAAAAAACAACTTTTCTGGAGCTATTGTTATTACTGCAAGTCATAATCCAATTGAATGGAATGGGATGAAATTTATTAATTCAGATGGATGTTTTTTAAATGAAAAACAAAATACAAAATTATTTTCTAAAGCTGATAACTTACAGAATGTATCCAAAATTCAATCAGGCAAGATTTCACATATTAAAGATGGTTTTAAAGATCACATAAATCATACTGTAAATTTATCATTCATCGATCAAAATAGAATAAAACTTAAAGCATTTAAAGTTGTTGTTGATGCAGTAAATGGAGCAGCTTCTTATGCAGTACCTCATCTATTGCACTTATTAAAATGTGAAGTGATTCCATTATTTTGTAATCCTGATGGAAAGTTTCCTCATGATCCTGAACCAAAAAATGAAAATCTTGGCTTACTATCTAAAAGTGTAATAAAAAATAATGCCGATTTAGGCATTGCTATTGATCCGGATGGTGATAGATTAGCAATTGTGGATGAAAATGGTGAGCCCTTAGGAGAAGAAAATACACTTGTTATTGCCACTGATAATTTTTTATCGAACGGTTTTAAAACTACTGTAGTAACAAATTTGTCATCATCAATGGCACTGGATAATTTGGCTTATAAATACAGTAACCCAATAAAAAGATCTATGGTTGGTGAAATTAATGTCGTTGAAATGATGAAAGAACACAATTCATCTTTTGGTGGTGAAGGTAATGGAGGCGTAATACTTAAAGAGTCTCACCTTGGAAGAGATGCTATTGTTGGTATTGTTATGATGCTTGATTGGCTATCTAAAAAAAATACAAATTTAAGTTTAGCAAAAAAAGATCTCCCTAACTATTCAATAATTAAAGATAAAATTAACTTAGATCAAATTAATCCAGATGATGCACTACAATTTTTAAAAAAACAATTTGAAAATGAAAAAATAGATTTAACAGATGGATTAAAAATTATATGGGATAATAGTTGGGTTCATATAAGAAAATCTAATACCGAACCAATACTTAGAATTTACTCAGAAGCTAAAAGTGAGTCAGAGGCGAAAAATATAATTGATCAAATTAAATCTAACATAAAAGTATTTTAAAATTTAAGTTTGAATAAAGAAAATACTAATACCACTATTTTAAATCTAAAAAAAGGAAAAGACTTTGAAATTTTTGTTGAATCTTTAGCATTCGGAGGCATGGGTTTATCTAAAATAAATGATAAAATTGTTTTTATTAAAAACGCAATACCAGGTCAAACTGTAACTGCTAGAATAACAAAAAAAAGAAAATCATACTTTGAAGCAAGAAAATTAAATATTATTAATGAATCACCTGATTTTAGTAATCCTCCTTGTTCACATTTTAATGATTGTGGTGGATGCACCCTTCAAAATCTTGATTATAAAAAACAACTTTTTTATAAAGAAAAACAAGTTTTTGAACTTTATAATAAAATGGGAAAATTTGTTAACATTAAAGTAGAGCCAATATTAGAATGTGGTGAACAATATTACTACAGAAATAAAATGGAATTTTCATTTTCAAATAAAAGATGGATACTTAAAGAAAACGACTTAGGCGAAAATAAAAATTTTGCTTTAGGTTTACACGTTCCAGGAAGATATGATAAAATATTAAATATAAATAATTGCCACCTGCAGCATAAAACAGCTAACGCAATTCTAAACTTTGTTAAAGATGAATGTATAGAACAAAATATTGAGCCATATGATATAAAAAAACATACAGGTTTTATTAGGCATTTAATGTTAAGAGTTGGCATAAAAACAAATCAAATTATGGTAAATCTTGTAACTGCTTATGAAAACAAAAAAATTTTATTACCCTTAGCAAGTAAATTAGTAAAAAAGTTTCCTGAAATTACAAGTATTGTAAATAATATTAATTCAAAAAAAGCTGACATTGCATTTGGTGAAAAAGAAATTAAACTTGCAAAAAATAATTACATAATTGATATGATTGGAAAATTTGAATTTGAAATATCTGCAAATTCTTTTTTTCAAACAAATACTTTACAAGCAGAAAAATTATATGAAGTTATAAAAGAACAATGTAATTTTATTGGAAATGAAATTGTATATGATCTCTATTCTGGCATAGGAACTATTTCCATTTTTTTATCTCGTTTCGTGAAAAAGATATATGCAATTGAACTAATAAAAACTGCTGTTGTTGATGCAAAAAAAAATGCATTGAGAAATAATATTAAAAATATTCATTTCTTTTGTGGTGATTTAAAAGACATTCTAAAAAATGACAAGTTAATAAGTTTACCTAAACCCGATACCATAATAGTTGATCCTCCAAGAG
Organism: Fidelibacterota bacterium; assembly: GCA_002703375.1. Taxonomy (GTDB): domain Bacteria; phylum Fidelibacterota; class Marinisomatia; order SCGC-AAA003-L08. The sequence continues at coordinate 27,842 of NZTO01000048.1, forward strand.
CAGGAATGCATAAAAATACAATAAAAGATATTGTTAAATTAAAACCTAAAACAATAATTTATTGCTCTTGTAATCCGGCTACACAAGTAAGAGATATTATGGAACTTTGTAATAATAATTATAAACTTATTAAAATAAGACCAGTTGACATGTTCCCAAACACACCACACATTGAATGTGTAACAAAAATGGAGTACAAAAATTAATTTTGCAATTGAAATAAAAAACTTAAAAAAAAACTATAATAATGTTGAGGCATTAAAAGGAATTAATCTAAATATACCCAGGGGTTCATTTTTTGGTCTTTTAGGACCCAATGGTGCAGGAAAAACTACTACAATAAATATAGTTACAGGCTTGGTAAATATATCTTCAGGTCAGGTTTCAGTTTTGGGTCATGATGTAATAAAAGATTATAAAAAATCAAGAAAAAAAATAGGACTCGCACCACAAGAATTTAATTTTGATCATTTTTTCAATTTAGAAGAAATGCTATCTTTTCAAGCAGGTTATTATGGCTTTGAATCTTCTAAAGCTAGAGATAGATCAAAAATAATGTTAAAACAGTTTGGTCTAGAATCTAAATCAAAATCTACACCGCGACAGTTATCAGGTGGTATGAAAAGACGTTTACAAATTGCAAAAGCTTTAGTACATGATCCTCCTATTATAATTTTAGATGAGCCTACTGCTGGTGTCGATTTAGAACTAAGACATATGTTATGGGATTACTTAAATAAAATAAATTCTGAAGGCAAAACTATATTACTTACCACTCATTACATTGAAGAAGCTGAACATTTATGTAAACAAATTGCAATTATTGACAGTGGTAAAATAATAACTGAAGGGAGTACTACTGAACTTATACAAAATTCAGGAGAAAACTCAATTCAAATTAAAATTAAAAATTGGCAAGAATCCAATATTTTAGATGATTGGAAATATACATTTGAAAATGATTATCTTAATATTATTTCCAAAGATGGTGAGAGTGATATTCCCAAGCTAATTAAAATTATTTCTCAATCAAATGCTTCTATAGAAAAAATTAATATAAAAAAAACAACTTTGGAAGACGTTTTTTTAAAACTTACTGGTAAATCGATTGATGCTTAATACTGGTCTTAAAACATTAATAAATAGAGAAGTTTGGAGGTTTTTAAATCTCTACAAGCAAACTATTTTTCCAAGCGTAATATCTTCTTCATTATACATTATTGTATTTGGACACTCCTTAGGTACAAGAATTGGTGAAATAAATGGAGTTAGCTATATGGACTTTATCATTCCTGGATTAATTATGATGGCTGTTATAAATCACGCATATCAAAACTCATCATCAAGTATTGTTCAAGCTAAATTTCTAAAATTTATTGATGATATTTTAATTACACCTTTATCTGGATTTGAACTAGCAGTTGGATATATAGTTGGAGGAGCTTTTAGAGGATTTATTAATGGTATAGTAGTTTGTTTATTAGGTTGGATATTAACTGGGTTTGTTATAAATGATATCTTAATAACTTTAACTTTAATTTTTATAGTCTCTTGGACATTTTCAGCATTTGGTTGTATTGTAGGAATAGCTGCTAAATCTTGGGATGAAATAGCAATTTTTTCTAATTTTATTTTTATGCCACTAACTTTCTTAGGAGGAGTATTTTATTCTATAAATGATCTACCTAATATATTTCGAATAATTTCACAATTTAATCCCCTTTATTGGATGATTAATGGATTAAGATATACTTGCTTAGGTATATCTGATTCACCGTATATAATATCATTATTTATTTCAATAATTTTTGCAATTGTATTTACAATCATAGCATCCAAGCTTTTTACAATCGGATATAGAATCAAAGAATGATTTTTAAATACCTATATATCTATTTAAAATATTAATTTTAAAATATAAAATATGAAATTAATCTTTAATAATATTTTTAATTCAATAAAAAAATTTTTCGATAATGAATTAGCTAAAATTATTACAATTTTAGTGGTCATGTGGCTTTTTGGTGCAATAGGTATTTTAGTTCTAGAATCAAAAAACCAACCTGATTTCAATAGCTTAAAAAATACCTTGTGGTGGACAATTGTAACAATGACAACGGTTGGATATGGGGATATGTCTCCACAAGGTGATTACAGTAGACTATTTGCAACTTTTTTAATGTTAACTGGTATTGGTATTAGCGGTTTATTTACAAGTACAATGTCATCAATTTTTGTAACGAAAAAAATAAGGGAAGGACGAGGTTTGGAAACTGTCAAAACTAAAAATCATATTGTCATTTGCGGTTATAACCCCAATTTAGAAATGATTTTAGATTTCATAATAAAATCGTATAATAATGAATTTCCTATAGTATTGGTCAATGATCTCTCTGAAGATAAAATAAATAGTATTTTATCTAAGTATAGTAAAATAGAAATCAAATTTGTAAAAGGAGATCATTCTAGAGAAAATATCTTAGAAAAAGCAAATGTTCTAAATTCTAAATCAGTAATGGTATTAACTGATGATGCTGATATTAACGGTGATCAAAAAACAATATTATCAACATTAACTCTAAAAAATATAAATTCCAACTTGAGAGTTATTGCTCAAGTTTCAAATAGAGAAAATATAACACATCTTAGACGAGCAAATGTTGATGAAATTATTATAAATGATAAATTTGAAACTTTTATGACAGCTAGCCATATATTAGATCCTGGTGTTCCACAAGCATTACATCAATTAATTGATGAAAACTCAATACACAAATTCCAAAGTAAATCAATATCTAAAGACTTTATTGGAAAAACATTTGATGAATTATCTAAAAGTTTAAGAGATCAATATGGTTGGATTGCAATTGGACTTTTCTTAGAAGAAGAAAAAATGGGTTTATCTGATTTTTTATCAGCTGATACTTCTTCTTTAGATGCTTTCATTGAAAAAAAGATGAAAGAAGCAGGACATTCATTTAAACAAGAAAGCAAGTTATCAGTAGTAATGAATCCAAAATCAGATTATTTAATTAAAAAGGGTGAACGAGTCATCATCATCCCATGATAAATAAAAATCAAATAATAAAAAAATTAAAAAATTATGAAATTTTTAATACTGTTGCTAAAAATGACTTTAAGAATTTTGTCGATCAAATCAAATTTAAAAAGATCGATAAAAATACTACTATAATTGAAGAAAATAGTTACAGTGATTCTTTGATCTTTCTTATTGATGGTCAAATAAGTATTAGTAGAAGAATGACATTATCAAAAAATCATAATGCACATCAAGAAAAAGAAATTTTAAATACAGATGCTGGAAGTAATCCAATTTTTGGTGAAATTGGTTTATTTGGAAATAGTCATAAAAGAACCGCTACAATTAGGACAATTAATGAATGTATAATTGGCACAATAACAAAAGATGTATTTTTTGATATTTGCGAAAAAAATAATACTTTAGGGTATAAATTATTAAGAAATATCTCAATCATATTGAGTAAAAGAATTACAGACACAAATACTAATGTTATGAAACTAACAACTGCATTATGTCTGATTATAAAAAAATAACTCTTAAAAAAAACGGGATCTTAAGATCCCGTTTTTTACTTTTTATATATTTTCTTAAAGATTTTCCGCATTATTACTTAAATAACTTGAAACACCCTCTGGAGATTCTGCCATAGCATCTTCCCCATCTTTCCATCCTGCAGGACAGACCTCACCGTGTTTTTGATGGTGACTCAACGCATCAATCATTCTTAACATTTCATCAATATTTCTTCCTAAAGGTAAATCATTGATTACTGCATGTCTAACAGTTCCATCCTCATCTATCAAAAATGATCCTCTTAGTGCAACTCCTCCACCAACTGATGAAACTCCCTCAAAATCTTCTGACTCTATATATGCGTCCTTTGCACCGACAAGCACATCATAATTTCTTGCAATTGTTTTATCTAAATCTTGCAATAGTGGATATTTAACTTGTCCAATTCCACCTTTGTTAACATCAGTGTTTTTCCAAGCTAAATGCGCCCATCTTGAATCAACAGAACAACCCAATACTTGCACTCCTCTTGATTCAAAATCACCTAATCTTTTATCAAAAGCTAATAATTCAGTTGGACAAACAAAAGTAAAATCTAGTGGATAGAAAAATAATACAACCTTTTTACCCTTATAATCTGATAAACTTACTTCTTGAATACTATTATCTGGCATAACTGCCATAGTTTTAAACTCTGGTGCTTTTTTTGTTACTAACATTTATTCTCCATTACATTGATTTTTTTTTTAATTACAATGTTAATTTATTAAAGTTATTTTAGTTATTTAAAATATTTTGAAAGAATATTTAGTAATAAATATAACTTTTATAAAAAAAAATATTATTTATTTAGTAATTTTTAAAAAAATTATATTATGAAATATATTATTTACATTTTTCTAATAAGCAACATTCAATTTATCAATGCACAATTGTTAAAACCAATTCAAGGTTCTGTTCTGAATTATACTCATGTTTTATTTGAGTGGGAACAAATCAACGATGCAGACT
>NZTO01000049.1 GCA_002703375.1 Fidelibacterota bacterium
ATATTTTTTTTAGATTGTTGTATCCATTTTGGTCAAAACAACCGGTATTTCATTACCATAGTTTATATTACTTTATGTTTCCCGATAAAATAATTCAAAAGGAACTTCCTGAAAAAAATAAGTATTTTAACTTTAGAAACCTTGTGTTTAAAGATGTTAAAACACTGTCAAATAGAGAAAAAATAAAAATAGTAGAATTATTACAGAAAAATTATTATAACGATAAAACTGGGAGATATACACCAAAACAGGATAATATTTTCCCTTATTTATTGCAGCATGACGATAATAGTTATGTAAGTTTGTATTATATAAATAAAAAGTTAGTAGGATTTCTTTCAGGAAGGTCCGTTTATATTGAAATAAACGGCCACAAGGTAAAATCTTACTATGCCGATTTTCTATGTGTTCACAAAGAATACCGGAAAAAAAATATCGCCCCACAATTGATACAAACGCATCAATATAAACAATCATATGCAAATCAAAATATTATGGTTTCATTGTTTAAAAAGGAAAGACATGCTAATTATTTTATGAAATTGGTAAGTTATCATTCATATTGCTTTGATATAACAACGTGGAAAACACATTTAATGCATAGTTCAGTTAAGATCATAGAAATAAATAATAGTAATTTAAATATACTAATTGATTTTGTAAAAATCAATAAAATCAAATTTGATTGCTTTATTTCCGTTTCAATGGGTAATCTCTCGCAATTATTAAGTACAAAGAATATATTAGTATACTGTGTTGTCATTGATAATGTATGTTATTCTTGTTATTTTTTAAGAAATATTACTACATATTATGATGATAAACCTGTGATTGAACTATTTACCTCCATAAAAAATTGCAGTGATAATCTATTTAACTATGCGTTTAGCAATGTGATTTACTCTTTAAGGAAAAAATACAAATATATTATTATAGAAAACATATCTCATAACGAGACAATTTTAAATAACATTTTGATAAAATACAGATATATATTTAAGGAAAAAACGTATTTTCAATTTTATAATTACGCATCTTTACCCATTTCACCAGACAAATTTGCGGTAGTTATCTAACATATTTTCCTATTTTTGTAAACGAGTCTAAAACATATATTATGAAAACTCCGAGAAATCCATATAATATAACTTCTTCAGTAACACTTTTTATCTTTTCATCATGTTGGTCTTCTATTAAATGTATTAAATAGGATAATTTGCGATTTAATTCATCCTCATTATTGACGGTTCCATTTGTTTCGAACGATTCCATCATATTGTTTTGGATAAAATAATTTTTATCCGGAGATTCTTCCTTTTCTTTAGACAAAGGAATACCATAATCGTTTTTATTTTTATTTAATAATCCATCGGTATAATCCTTTGTTATCATTCTTGCAGGCTGTGGTTTTTCGGGAAACATATCATTTATATTGTCCTCTTGTTCTTCTTCATCTTCAGGGTTAAATGGATTTATTTCTTCTACTTTCTCTTTCAAATAATCCGTGGTTATTTTAGTTTTATTGGGACTATTGTTTAAAAGTCCCTCTCTATTTCTTTTTGTTTTATTATTTCTCATTGGTTCTAAAATCTCAGAATATGCTAAAGAAGATGCCATAATACTTATAAAAATAACAGATAAAAATAATTATTAAATACGGAATTTTTTATTCAAAATATACATATATATAACATGGAAATGAAAATGAATATCGAAATAGTATTATTCTTATTTATTATGTATTTTTTATTAGGTGATCCATTATCTTTAGGAAATTTTTTAAGAGGTGAATTGGGAAAGGGTCTTTTATTTTTAATCGTATTGTTCTTTAGTTCATACAATATAATATATGGTCTTTTATCTTTGATGGTGATTGTGGTTTTGGAGGATTACAGTAAGTTTAAATTAGATAATATGTTTGGAGATGACAAAGTAAATGAGAAATCATTATTTTCTATCAAAGAATCCTTAAAAAATAAATGTAATGGCGGGGTTTGTTTAGAATCATTTCAAGAATATAATTGCAATAAAAAATGCAATAATAGTAGTAATTGTTGCAATATGGAATTTAAATATGTTGACAATAGAGACCTTATATCCAATGAACAAAGTATTATCCCAATGCCTTCTAATGCGGTAGTAAATAATAGTTCAAGCGAGGATGTAGTTGGATTTAGTTAGAAATATTTATAATGTAAATATAAATATATGATTAATAAAAATTATGCTTGTTGTTTGGGGTGTTTAGTTATTATTTTATACGTTTTATTTGTAACATCAAGATATAAAGAACCATTTATAAGTGATATGGTTAAAATACCAATCGTTAATGAAATAATGGAAGATGTGGAAAAGAATATTAATAGTTTTAAAAATAAAAATATTCGAAAGATTAAAAAAAATGCGGAACAATATATGAATATACTTCAATCTGGTTATAGAAAATATAAACGAGATAAATAAATTTAAATATATAATTATCTAAATTTATTTTTATTAACTTGATATTCATCATCGTATTTAAATTAGGGGTGGGACTGTTCGTATTTTTTAGACATCCCATCTAGGGCAAATAGAAAAGCGGACGAACCATCTAGTTCTTTTGTCTTCTGTTCTTTCGTTTAACAGTGTTTGGAACGGGTCCAGTTATCCGGTCGCATCTTGGATTATCTTTTCTTTTAGTCCAACCACCTTCAGGGGGTTCTTGTAGTTTATCGATTACTTCTACAAATTCTGGGAAAAATCTTAATTCTGCATCCTTTAAAATGTAACTACTTTGCATTTTATTGAACATTGTATCGTATGTTAAAATGGGTGTTTCAAAATTTATGTCCGTTTCTAGGGATTCATTATAGGCCATAGCCATGAACTGGCAACCCAATCGCATCGCTTGGTGATAGCAGGGTATGGTTTCATCCGTAGAACATTCTAATCCGTCCCTCATAGGGAAGGTAGTATTTTCTATATATTTACCATCGGAAACAGGATATACCATACTAAATCCTTTCTTACTAAAGTTTTTAATATTATCCCAATTGTTACTATTTCTAACTTCTTCGGTTGTAAATTTTTTAAAGTTTGCTTCTTTATAATTATAACACTCTTTCATCTTTGCTAATTCGCTTTTATAATAGCGTTCATCATCTATATCAAAAATGAAGTATAAGATGTTCGGCGGAAATAAGACCCCAAGAGTTACGTCACCTAAAAATTCTTGTTTCATTTTAAGTTGTTTTGTATAACTTTTACACTCATCATTTTCCCGTTCATCATTTATATCGACTTTTTGTGTTCCCCTAAAAAAAGAATATAACGTTTGAAATTTAGCATCATTCGGTGGATACAAATCTTCTCGCAAATTGGGATTAATAAAATTATTATTTTTAATAATTCTAGCCATTTCAGAAAAAATATTATCCATATCGGTATCAAATCTAATATGAATAAACAATGGTGTCTTTGCTCCTGGTGTATCAGTATTGTAAGTAGCCAAAAATGTATCTTTTATGGTCTCCATAACATCATAAAAAGGTACATAGGTTGTAGACGTAAGTTTATATGGAGTATCACTTAAATTAACACCAACAACGGGTTGATTATCTTTTGAAAAAATTTGAAAATCAAGGAATCTTACACCCCTTCTCATGAGAATAGGAATGGTTTTTGCGCTTAAATGTTTTGAGGCCGAATCTAAAACACACGAATTAAATGAACTTTTAATATAAAAATCCCTTATGTATAATTTTTTTATTTCATCCGTTTTGGAGAGATTAGTATTTTGAAAATTTATATTGGGTGAAATTACATCTACATCGGGTTGATTTTCATATTTTTCTATGTACCGAAGTAAACTTTTTTCAATAACATCCTCAAAAAGAGCAAACCCTTCTATTAAATTTGAATTATACAATTGTTTTGAAAGTATTATCACTATAAATAAAAAAAAAGCAATTAAAATAGTTATGGGGTTTTTAATGTCAAAACTTTCATTTTTAAATAAGTAATTTAGCATAATACTATATATATATACAGAATATTTATAATTAAAATAAATACTATATTATATTAATATGCCAGGAGGATTACTAAATTTAATTGGTAGTGGAAATCAAAACATAATACTAAATGGAAATCCTAAAAAAACTTTTTTTAGGTCGACGTATTCTAAATATACTAATTTTGGATTACAAAAATTTAGAATAGACTATACTGGACTAAGAAATATAAAGATTAAAGAAGATTCACATTTTTCATTTAAAATACCGAGATATGGTGATATATTATTAGATACTTATTTAGTGGTTACATTGCCTCATATATGGAGTCCGATCCATAGGAATGTATCTACTGGTGATGGAATTATAGATAGTGGTAGATGGGTACCTTATGAATTTAAATGGATTGAAGATATAGGCACACAAATGATTAAAGAGGTTACATTGCAATGTGGTGGTTCAATCATTCAAAAATATAGTGGAGATGCACTTACAGCGTTATTCAAGAGGGATTTAAACGAAAGTCAATTGATTAAACACAATAACATGATAGGAAATATTAAAGAACTTAATGACCCTGCAAATTGTGGCAATCGCTATAATCAATATCCTAATGCGGTTTTTGATTCTAATTATGAACTTGTAGAATCGGAGCCATCGATACGTTCAAGAAACATATATGTACCATTAAAAACGTGGTTTACGGAAACAAGCAAGCAGGGTTTTCCCCTTGTTGCTATGCAATATAACGAATTATACATTAATATTACGTTAAGACCAGTGAATGAACTATTTGTAATTAAAGATGTAGATAGCAGTAATAATTACGTAAATTATGTAAAACCTAATTCAAATAATTCATTACATGATTTTTACAGATTTCTAATCTCTCCACCAGAACACGACAATCAAGATCAAAATTATACATTATCGTACAACGAAAGAAGAACGGATTGGAACTCCGATATTCATTTAATTTCTACTTATGCCTTTCTATCCGACCAGGAAAATGCTTATTTTGCTAAAAATAGTCATGAATATTTAATAAAAGAAATACACGAATATACATTTAATGATATACACGGTAGTTCAAAACTTAAATTAGATACTACGGGACTGGTTAGTTCTTGGACATTTTTTCTAAGAAGAAGCGATGTTAAAGATAGAAATCAATGGTCTAATTACACAAATTGGCCTTACAAAGATATTCCTTATGATATTATCACACTAACGGATAAGGTTCACACCAAAGGAGGACTTAATCTGGATTTTTCCGCTGCAAATATATTTGAATCTGGACAGTTTAGATATCAAAATAAAAAAAGTATTTTAGTATCATTGGGAATCCTTTGTGATGGAAAGTATAAAGAAAATATTTTTGAAGAGGGTGTCTTTAATTACCTTGAGAATTATTATAAGTCCAATGGAAATTGTGATGAGAACATATATACTTACAATTTTTGCATGGATAGTAATCCAAATAATTTACAGCCTTCTGGAGCAATGAATTTAAGTAAATTTAAAAACATAGAGTTTGAAATGATAACTATGGAGCCCCCGGCAAATCCTTTTTTTCAGGAGAAAATTAATTGTGATGGTGGAGAGATTATATCTATTACGAAGACCGCAAAAGATTTATTTGAGTACACCTTTGAATTGCATGTTATTGAAGAAAGATACAATGTGCTTACATTTATGTCTGGAAATTGTGGTCTTAAGTACGCGAGGTAACTTAATTATAGTGCTTGTCAATCTCTCCAAAAATATAAGAGGGCACACGACGATTGTTTTTTTTTAACGTATATACTGTATAGTTTTCTATTAAAAAATCACGGTCATATTTTCCACCAATCCATTTATTTTTATTTTTTTTACATTCTCTTATAAAAAAATCTATTAGTTTCATAGATACTAAATCACTTGCTTTTGTATTTTTTATGTAAGATAAGAATTTTGGCTTTTCAGGATGAAATAAAGTAGAATAAAACGGATATTTTTTGTGTTCCATAGATGTTATGTATTCTTTACCTTTTTTATATGCCGTAGATGTTATGTGATTCACATCACATATTTTTCTAGTATAGTTCCTTTTTATATCAAACGATAATTTATGATAGTAATAAACACTAGGATTCTTACTTATATAATCTCTTTCTTCTTCCGTAAAAATATTTGTTAATTTGCCTTTTGTATTTGTTAAATGCAATGGATTCATCCCTATATTTTTAATAGTATCAATATTTCCTTCCGCAAATTCATCAGTTTTACCAATTTTTTTTTGAGAGATTAACCCCATGATTTCAAATCCTAAACAAATAGAAAAAATAGGATAATAATTTTTTCTGTTATTTTCCTTTTTAGCATAATCAACTATAAATTTACACGCTCCTAAATACTGCCGATAGGTTTTTAGGGTGTGGGTCTTTAAATTGTTAATTGAACCACCGACCATAATTATACCATTTATCTGTGATAAAAGTATTTTAATTAAATGTTTAGGTAAATTATACTGTATTGGAATTATTCTACATTTTTTTTGCTTTGCCCACTGAACATATGATTTATAAAGATATGATTTTGCATCAAAACACTGCTTTTTGTCAGGAACGGGTGCTGTTAATATTCCTATAGTGGGTTTTTTTTTTATTAGTTTTATTGTTTTATGATTTTTCATATATTATATTATCTTGATATTATAATATAATAAGATGGACTTTTGTGATATCGTATACGTTTCTTTTATATTTTATGTTTTTATTAATACTATTGGTTTTTCTATTCTAGGATCTATTAAAAATAAAGCCGAAAGCAAAAAATCGCAAATAAGTGAGGTGATAAAATATTTTAATGAACAGGGATATTCTTTTGCAAGAGCGAATAAAGATATTGACGACTTGATATTTGTTTTTATATATCATATGATATTATCACAAAGTAACAATATAAATTTTAATTTCATGCGGGAAGATGACCCGGATGACGATAATAAGCGTCTATATATGGATATAATAAATGAACTTCTAGTCTTATATAAAAATCCTAATGGAGGTACTATTGATGAACTCAACGATGATGTGTTTAAACAATTAGCACCCCAAAATAAAGATAGTTCTAATACAAAACAACAACTATTAATTTCAATAATTGATATGATTAAAAATGATGTACCCTTTTATAATCAAATTGATTTATTTAATGGAAAAAAGAAAAAAAGTTACGGATTTGTAATGTTTATTGCTTTATTGGCATTACCTCCTATTACGATGTACATTGCTAAAACAAATGCCGATGTAAATTCTGTAAAATATTTGTACTTGTTTTCCTTTGTCGTATTTCCTATTATTTATCATATGTACATAATGATGACTATTCCTATTTATAAAATTATTACTTGTGGTAGTAAGATGTATAGTATTGGATATCATGCCCTTTTTACGGGATTTTTTGGGTTATGGATTTGGTTTTGGGCAAGTCAGGGCTGGGGAAACCGCGAACTTGGTAATTATAGTACTTGCGGGATAAAAAATAATTTAGTAAAAAAGAATTTTAGTAATCAAGATGTAAATAATTTTTTTGATGCCACATTATTATCCATTCTCTTTTTCGGTGGATCTTATTCTATTTACTGTGGTATGGAAATTAATAAGGATAAACCCCTTAATATATCTGGTTAAAATATATATTGATCACCAAAATAGAATTATTTAATCTCGATATTTTAATCTTGATATAATATAATATATGAAATTTTTAGATTCACTTTTTAATAATAAATACCTTAAGTATATAAACAAAAGCAAGATATTCGGGGGGTTAATTCTATTATCTTTAAATTTATTTTCAAAATTTATATCCGTTAAGTTAAGTGAAAATCAGGAAGAATTTATTAGAAATTCATTTGGAAGACAAATATTAATATTCTCTATTGCTTGGTTAGGAACTAGAGATATAATTACTGCGTTAGGATTAACTGCAATTTTTGTTATTTTAGCAGATAATTTTTTTAATGAAAACAGTGATATGTATATTTTACCTAAAAAAATTAAAAAAGCCATAGACACTAATAGTGATGGTATAATTAGTGAAAAAGAAATTGAGACTGCTATCAATGTATTAAATAAAGCAAAAAAACAACAAAATAGATTGTTAAATAAGTAATATTAAGAATAATTATATTATATACATAATTATAATATAATGGTACAAACACTTAAAATTACATATTATTATAATCCTGTTATATTTCCTTATAGAGAACTTTTCAGCCCGGGCTCATTTATAGGCCCTAATGATTATTCGATACGAAATAGTATTGTAAATATAAATAATGATAAAATTGACGGTAAATTATTTATAACAGATACAGTTCCACTAAGACGAGAAGATTTCCCTAATAATCGACAAGATTTTATAATTAGTTTATTTAATTTTAAAGAATTTCAAAGAATAATATTTAATAAAGAAACTAAATTACGAAAAGCAAACCCTAATTTCAGTCGATTAGCACAAGAAAAAAAGGCAAAGGAAAAATTTTTAAAGTGTAATCTAATATTTTATATTAAAGAATTATTTAAACCGCTAACCGAAATTAAAATTCAAAATAACTCTAGAACTTCTACCGATGGTCAGTTATACACAATAGTTAATAATTGGAATAATTTATTTTCCCCTTATGAAAAATCAGCGGAGTTTCAAATGATAGATTCTTTTTTATACCGTAATAATTTATCCAGTGATAGTATTTTACAAGGATGTAATTTAAATACAGATGATAACCCAGGATTTACATATATAAAGGAACGTACTGGAGAACAGATATATCTAAATTATAAAAGTAGTTATGTAAATAAAAATCCCCGTAAATTGTCATATATTATAGATATGAATGTGAAAAACCCAGATTCTATTACACAAGCCATTAATTATAGTGATAGTGATATGAAAGATTCTATTATGAAGAAAAATGATGATGATGATGATGATGAGGAAACTATAGATAATGAATCTGTTAAAAACGGCTTTGAGCGCCATGTGCAAAGTTATTTGGAAAAGGTAGGTACTCCATATGTTGGTGATGTTGGAATAGAATTTGATACTTTTTTAGAAACCTGGAGTAACATAAAATATATGGTTGAAACTGATATGCTGAAAAATCTACTGGGCGATGACGTGTTATTGGAGGACGGAAAAACCTATTGGGATTTTCTAAAAAAAGTAACACAGGATAAACCTGAAGAAAATAGAGTTAACTTGAATGTTTTTTCTGATTTTATAGAAAGATTAGATAGAGTGATCCGACAAGATTTGAGAGCGAGCAGAACTATGACTTACGACTCCGATGGAGATTTTCAAGATAGAATAGAAAATAGTACAATCCGTGAAATTTTAAATCTAAGAAATGTACCAGTGACTGATAAACAAAACAACACGGACGGAACAAAAAATGTGAGAAATGTTAGACTTACTGATAAAAACTACATTGATAAACTAATAGATGCTTATTTTTATAATATTAATATAAATGAACCAGAAAAACAAAAAAAACTAAAACAACTAAAAGAAGACGTAAAAACTGCTACAAAGAAGTTTAAAGAAAATCAACTAAAAATTAATTTTTTTGATTATATACAAAGGTGGACATCAAGTGATGATTACAAACAGTATAAAGACAATATTCTTATTATTAAAAATAGTGGAAGTAGCGATAAATGGAATGTATTTGTTATAAAATACGATTTAAATGATGAAATCTGGGATAAACTATTCGAACAGTTATATATCGGGGATGAAAAAGAACCTATTGAAAAAAAAATGAAGGATGATTCTCAGCAATTGTATTTAAAAAAAGAAAAAGTTATTTTGCGAATACAGAATATATTCAATAAAAAATATATATTAAAAGACAAAAATAATGATCTCTTTCAATCCCTAATAGGAAACACTAACCTCCCGAAAGCACAGACAAAAAAAATATACAATTATTACGTAAAACAATTATATGAACTTGGTTTAAAATTTCATGGTAGAATAATTTTAAATGATTCAGGAAATCCGTCATTTTATAAAAAGAATACAAATGGAAATACTTATCCAATTTTAAAATATGGTTCATTGGATGATTTGCTACGGCTTAGAAGAACAAGAGTTACACCGGCATCTTCTGTATTAGTTAATCAAAGAATGCGAGAAAGTAGGAGAGGTATGTATGGTGATGTTGATCCTTATGGTAATGATTCTTATCAGCCTTTGCAATATTCCTCAAATATTGAATCCGGTTTAGATAAGATTCAAATTGTTTTGAATGGATTATTTGCATTAAAATTAGATTCGCGTGATGTTAGCGAGATTGAAAGAATTTACAGTAATTATAAATGTAGTACAGACGGATTTAGTAAAGTCAACGAAGCGTTGAGAAATGAAGGCAGTGCTATGAATAAAAGGATGAATTTATTAAAAAAATTGTTGGCAACTGATTCAAATAATAATAATACGATAGAGCGAGGTACAAAAGTTAAAAAGGTTTATTTTTCAAGAAAAAAACAACGCAAACCTAAAAAAAAAAGATCTATTAAGTTAGTATTTGATAATGACGGTAATAATAAAACTAGCATGAGCGATGATGATGATGATGATGATGATAATGATGATGATGATGATTTTTTTGATGATACTTCACACATGAATTATGTGAATAATAAAGAGCCGGTGGTGAAGGAGGATACGGTTGCGAAGAAGGAGACGGAGGCGACGGAGGAGGAGGAGGAGGAGGCGAATACTGTTGTAAATTCGGATGGGAACACGACGGCGAAGACTGATACGAATACGAATAGTAACGCGGAGATGGATGCGCTGATTAAGAATGTGAAGAATGCGAAGAAGGCGGAGGCCGATGCGGCGGATGCGAAGGCGGCGTTGGAGGCGTTGAAGGTGCAGGCGGAGAAAGCGGCGGCGGACGCGAAGGCGAAAGAGGAAGAACTAGAAAAAAAACTAGATGAGCAAAGAAATATGGTGGGGGAAGCGAATATACAGGCGGCGGCGGCGGCGGCGGAGGCGGTGGCGGCGAAGAGGGCAGAGGAGAAGGCGGATAAGGCGAAGAAGGAGGCGGATGAGCAGAAGAAGGAGGCGGATGTGCAGAAGGAAGTTCTGGCTAATGAAATACGAGAAAAAGCAGTAGAGTTAGCTAGACTAGAAGAGAAGTTGGATTTAAGCAATAGATTGAGCGAACAAGATAAAGCTAATGTAAAAGAACAAATCGACAACTTGACGAAAGATAAAAACATATTGCAAGCAGCTAAGGTTGAAGCGGAGACCAATGCGAGGAATTTTGCGGCGGTGGCGGTGGAGGCGGAAAAGAAGGCGGCGGTGGCAGCGGAGACAGCGAAGATGGCGAAGGAGGCAGAGGCGAACGCGGCGAAGGAAGCAAAAGATGCTAAGAATAAGCAGGCGGACACGGAGAAGACACTAAATACTGAAAGAAAAAATGCAAATGTCGCGGATGTGAAGGCGGCGAGGGCGGAGGCGGAGGCGGAGGCGGCGAAGACGCAAGCGGCGGCGGCGGCGAATGCTTTGAATAGTACACTGAAGGAATTGGATAATGAACGGGAGAAACTATCAAAGAAGACAGAGGAGGCTGCAAGGACGCAAGGTAAGTTAGATAATGTTGAAGAGATGGGTCCGGCGGCGGCGGCGACGGCGGCGGCGGCGGCGGCGACG
Source organism: Fidelibacterota bacterium (assembly GCA_002703375.1). Taxonomy (GTDB): domain Bacteria; phylum Fidelibacterota; class Marinisomatia; order SCGC-AAA003-L08. The sequence goes on from NZTO01000049.1 coordinate 11,709, forward strand.
GCGGCGGCGACGGCGGCGGCGGCGGCGGCGACGACATCGAGGGAGGTGGACACGAGCGTCGACCTGCGTGAAGAAAATGCGGACGCGACCGTCAATGCTGTTTTGTTGTCGGCGGGTGAGGAGGAGAAGAGAAGGAAAAAGAGAAAGAAGAAAAATATATTCAAGGCAGAAGACTTCATTGCCGAACTGAAAAAACTGGAAAAATGGGAAAATATCTTCGAAAAAGACGAATTAATCACGCTTGCAAAAGATGCATACGACTCACTTACTGATCTTGAAAAAAATAAGCAATATTACGGGGAGCCTCCACCTGAAACGGACGTAAAAGAAACCGAGTTTAAGATACGAGCAAAAAAAAATTATCTCTTTAAGGCGCGGGAGAAGTTTCTTACTATGTTTAAGGAAAATATTGATAACACCCAGGGAACGTATACCCCGACACAATATGATCTCAACCGTGATATTCGCTCCCCAAGGACTTCCGTAGACATCAATACATGGGCGGAGGAGGAGATAGATAAAGCGAAAACCGTGAACAATATAAGAGATGTAGATCGGACAGAAAAAAAAAAACTATTACTATATTGGACTCTATGTATAAGAATGGGTAAAGTATTACGAGAACCACTAAGACCTAATAACTCAGTAGGTGGTTCAGGAAAAAAATTAAAATATTCCGTTAAAATAAGTAATCATAATGGAAAAAATACAAACAATGTGGGAAAACAATTTAGTCAAAATAAAGGTAGACAACGAAAAAAGAGTGTTAAACGAAGAAAAAGATAAATTAAGTAATGATTTAACGAGAAAGTTAACTTCGCTACAAGGTAAAAGTCAATTATTTTTAGAGATATTTAAAGGTAAAATGACTAGGATTATAGATTGGAAAACCCTTTTATTAAAACTTATAAACCAAGTTCCAAATGATAAAAAAGATCCTAATTATACTATAAAACTTGAAGAATTTGTAATTATGAAATATTCAATAATGCACGCAACAAAACGTTTACACGAAAGAAGTTTAGACCGATTATCCAAGAAAGATAGAACACCAGAAATTAATAAGGCTGAAGTAGAAATTAGAGGAAAAATAGATACCCTTGTTAGTAGGATAGAAGAAATGAATAGTAAATATCCGGGGATAAAAGAGGTTAAAATTCCTGAAGATTTTGCGTCTACATCTCCCTCGAGCGAAAGTGAAAGTGAAAGTGAAAGTGAAAGTGAAAGCGAAAGTGCACGTGAGGTTCTACCAACAGCAACAGCAATACCACTCACAAAAGCAAAAAAAATACCAGTCGCAACAAAGGTATTAGGAAAAAGAAAGAGAAAGCCGCCAAGTGGACCTTCTCCGTTTGGGAAGCCTTCGAGAAATGAGGAGGAAGAAAGACAACTTTCAAAAACACTACGTCTACGATTGAAGAAGCAAAAAAACGAGGAAAGTAAAAGGTTTGCAGAGAGAAGAGCCGCGGAAACAATTCAGAGTTTTTTAAGAAAAACACAAAAAGCACAAAAAGCACAAAAAACACAAAAAACACAAAAAACACAAAAAACACAAATAGTACAAAAAATAAAAAAAGCACACAAAATACAAAAAACACAAAAAGCAGAAAAAGCAGAAAAAAAACGAAGACAAAGCGTAAAAATATCGACAATACCGAAATTAGATTTAGCAAAACTACCCCCAAAAAAACCGTGGAGGCCACCCGAAGGTTTAGGTATCCCTCCTTCAGCAAGAATTTTCAGTGTAAATAAAAATTATGACGCTAGCGATGAGGATGGCGAGAGCGAGGACAAGGAAAAACAACCAATATCCAGACGTAAACCTGGTACTAATAGAAAAAAGCATTATACTAGGATGGAAAGTAGCAGAAATAAAAGTGTACGACTGCCTAATATATCAAACAATTCGAAATCACTCCACTCTAAAGGAAATACTGTAGAAAAATGGGCATGGAAGCGTGATAGTCATGATAGTGGGAAAACAAGTAAAAAGAAAAAAAAGAAAAAGAAAGGTGGGCGTAGAACTAGAAAATATTCAAAGTAGACATACTCGTTCTTTCTTTTTTCTAACTACTGGAGCCTCAGGGTCAAATACGGTTTTATACTCTTTATTATTATAATCATCACTATCGCATGAAATTATTTTATATTTTTCTTTTTTATAATATGATTTCCTCTTATTCCATTGATTCGTAAATAATTCATGTTGGTCTATAATGTCAATTACTAAAGGTTCATGGTCTTTTGTCCGCAAAATTCTCCCTATAGACTGCGTAATATCTGTTTTAGGTGTAGCCATGACAAGAGTTGTCAACGTCTTAACATCCAAAGCCTCCGAAGCCATAGCATATGTAGCAATAATAATCTTTTTTTTTTCACTTTCTTTTAATTTTTCTTCTTTCATGCCACCAATATAATATCCAACACTAGCAAACTTACGATGTTCAATAGCATCGTGCAAGTATTTAAGCAATGATTTGTTATGCGCTAAAATCATAATTTGTTGAGCCGTATTTTCTTCGTAAATATCTCTCACCACCTTTAGAATAAATTCTGTGCGTGGATTAAAACTGCATAATTTAGATATCATAGTGCTATATTGCGGGTTGCCCCTATAATCATATTTTATTTCATTAAACTCTTCGTCGTTCGATTTAAAGGTTATGGCTTTCACTAAAACACGGTCATTTCCATCCCTCTTTTCTTTATACAAAACCTCTCCAAGAAACATTTTAAACACCCTTGTTAATCCATCTTTTCTGTTCATCGTTGCAGAAAGCCCCAAGACATACTTGGTTACTATTTTAAAAAGCGATCGTACAAAAACCTCTGCGCCTATATGATGACACTCGTCTACAATAGTTAAGCCAAAACTGGAAAACAAGTCTTCATCATACTCTTTCATAGACAACGATTGAAGCATCCCAATTACAATATCCTTATTTTCTATATCTACAACTGGCCCTTGTATTTTTCCAATACGTGCTCCAGGTAAGAACTGTTGAATTCTCTCCACCCACTGATTTAACAAAAACCCCTTGTGAACAACGACCAATGTTTTTAATTTTAGATCCGATAGAATTTTTAATGCCATAACAGTTTTTCCTCTACCACAAGGAATTTCCAATAGTCCACCTCCTTTATTCAAATTTCTATGAAATGTAGATATAATATTTTCTTGATATGGTCTCATATCACCTTTAAATTGTAAATCTATAGTTTCAGGAATTCCCAGTTTATTTGTATCTGGAACTCCATATAAGGATTCGCCATAAAATCTTGGAACATAAAATTTTTTAGGAGATTCTCGATAAACAGGAAATTTTTGAGGAGCAATAGGTGATTTAGGAATATACGGAGAAATCATCAATTCTTCCCGGATTGATCTTTGTTCTTCAAGACTGATTTTATCTTTATATATACAATATCCTCGCTTACCTAAATATGTTTTTAGATTATCCATCATGACTACATAAATATGTAGATGCTGTTTTATATTATTTCTTTTATTGTTTTAAAAAAAATATGTTTATCATATATAAATGATTAATTTTAAAGAACTACTTAAAAAACAAAACCAAAATCAATTAATTTTAATGTGTGTTTTATTATTATATGTTTTATTTGATACACCAATTCCTCCTATCCTGAAACCATTTTTTAACAACATGTTGGGGCAAATTATTACTATTTTAATATCATTAGTACTTTTAATATATTACAATCCAATTTTAGGGGTTTTAAGTATGTATGTGGCCTTTTTAATGTTACAAAAATCATATTCTGCAGAATTACCCAAATCAAAACCGGTTGTAACAGAGCAAGAAAAAAACTCAAAAATGCATCAAATGAATAATGCAGTAAAAAAACAAAGAGAATCTTTAGAATTAGATATGGTTGATAAAATGACTCCTTTTGTAAGTAATTTAAATTTTTCCAATCCTTCTTATAAACCTGTTTTAGAAGATAAAGTCCAGGGTTCTAATTTATAAATATTAATTATTTAAGATATTTAATATTTAATTTATCGCTGAGGTACCGGTGAAGCCCGCGGAGAACGGATTTTGGACTTCTATGCCCAAGTCAATGTCATCAGGGGCGACTTTGAAGAGGCGGCTGGCTATTTTAGGCCAAACATAGACGTGAATCTTTTACCAATAGTTTGTTTCTCAACGTTTTCTATCTTGTAGTTATTGCCGTTCATATCGATGGATTTCAATTCTTTATATTCAGGTAAAAAATCCTGCAGTTGTTCTTTTATTTTACTTAAATCATCATCAAGTTCTTTCCTTTTTCCCTGTTTATTGCTGTAATCGGAAGTTTCAAATTTATTAATAAGATCATGTGCGCGATGAAGAAGAAGATGTTCCGCGTCTTGATGAAGAAGATGTTCCGCGTCTTGATGAAGAACTTGATCATCAGCTGATACTTCGCGGAAAGGAGTCTTACTATCTTCATTCATAACAAAATTAAATAAATTGATTTCATTCTTATTAGTCTTATTATCTAGTATCTTTATTGCGTTTATTTTTTCTACATATGGTGGTAATAAATCGTTTTCACTAGCATTTACAATCAGAGTGACTAATCTTCTTCTTTTTTCAATTATACTAGATTCATCCATTTCGTATATTATAAAAAAATATAAATATTTATTTATAATAAATGAATACAGAATACTCCTCAAAGATGCCGATTAATATAAATAAAAGTATTTTTACAACAGGAACGAATAAAAATCCTAAAATTCTTAATGCATCATATCCAGATAGTAATTGTAATATAAGAAATATGGATAATTATTTATTGTTGATGTACAACAAAGAAAATATAAATGATTATAAGGAAGTAGTTACATATGATAATAAGCAATATAAACTGGAAAGTATGAGAATATATTCTCCATCAATTCATTTATATGATGGAGTTACAACCCACGGAGAGATTGTGTTATATCACATATCTTTAGAAGATGATGGAATATTGAATATATGCGTTCCTTTAGTAGTTTCTGCAAACTCTCCAGAATTAGAGAATAAAACATTTAAGAATATTGTAGAACATTGCTATACGAAATTGGGAAATGCTGGAGAGACTGTTACAATACATGATAAAGTATTTAATGCGGGTTCATTTATTCCTAAATCATCCTTTTACAATTATATAGCGGGTTCAAAAAGCGGCGTAGAACATTGTAGGACACTACTTGAAAATGAGGGAAGAAAAGGTAATTGCAGTGAAAATGAAGAGGTAGTTGTATATCATAAAGATGATGGTTACATAGCCATAACAAATGACACATATAAAAAACTTAATACAATTATTAAACCAACTCGCTATGATGTAAAAAAAAATTACTATGAATTTAATGAAAAAATAACTATTATAGAAGGTATGTCGAAAAAGAAACAGAAATTTGAGCCGTCAAAATATACAATACTTATTGTTTCAGTGTCTGCGTTTTCTTTATTAATTTTAAAAACAGTAATATAAATTAAAGTGTCGGTATATACTTAATAGAGTTGTTTTCATACATAGTAATTTGAAAAGAATCATTATATCCTTCTACATAAACGGTATCACCATTGTAAAGATTATCGCAACCGTATTCGTTAGTACAACTTTTTCCATTATATGTAATAGGCAGTCGTATACTATTATTTTTATCACTCATAGTATAGAATTGCCATTTATCTCTGTTAGAAAGTAATTGTTTTCCCATAAGCGGGAGTATCGTTTCTTGCCCATTTTGGCGTGTTAGCAAACCAACTTGTGTAAAATTAGTTTCAAATCCCTGAGTTCTTTGATTAACTGGCATATGTTGAACGGGTTTTAGAGGTGGATTGTATGGATCTGATAGAGAAGGTGCATGAGCTCTAGAATCAATGGGATTAGTAAAATTTTTAATAGTAATAGGTTGACTATTATGTGTGGGTTTATTATTATAAATAAACAGAATGTAAATAATAGAGATGGCGAATAATGATAGAAATAGTAAAGTGAAATTTTCTACACATATAATTCCAGGAGGACAGCGTCTTGCCATTATTATATTAATATATGTTAATATAATAATTAAGATTTATTATTTTTTTTTAGCTAGACTGTTAATGGCATCTTGAACGCCAGAAAGACCATCTAAATCGAAGCCTTCTAATAGACCCTTTGCATTATTTAAAAGAGGTCCCATGGCTTTCATGGATTCATTCAGTGATTTTTGTTTATCGATGAGTTTTTTGGTATCATTCGTCATTTGTTGGATACCTTCAGCCCCGATCATATTAGTTAATGTATCATATTGTTTTTCCATTGATGCGCGTTCATTTTTACGGGCTTTAGTGCTTACAAATTCCTCTTCCTCTTCCTCTTCTTCTTCTTCTTCTTCTTCATCTTCATCCATCCCCATTGCTTTTTCTTGTGCCTCTTCTAGTTCTTTCATGGAGTACCCCTCCTTAACTTTTTTTTTTTTATTTTTTTTTCCTTTATTTTTCAATCCTTCAACGAATTGAATATTATCTGCAAATAGATTAGTAATTACTAATGGAACAATTAGTATAATAGCAGTATTTTTACTAAAGAAGGTTGTAACATATAATATAAGAGTAAATAGAGCAAAGGATTTGAAATTATTCATAGATAGATAACCGAATACATTAAGTACAGTTATAAAATATAAAACATATAAAACCATTTTATTTTTGGATAATGAGTTTATTTTATTAAGAAGTTTCATTATATATAAATTATATATAAAAAAACTTTTATGATTGTGCAATTAATTTCTTCTTTTTCTTCTTCTTCTTTTAACAGTGCCTCCTTTATTCTTATCTTTTTTTTTTGGCTTTGATATTGATTTAGATTTTGATTTAGATTTTGATTTAGATTTTGACATTACGATTGTTTTGTGATTGGAATTTTTTTCATAAATAAATCCGCCTCTTAATGTTTTACGCATATATATATATAGTTTATATAATTTTATAATAATCTTCAATATCGTTTTGTAGAACAATAAGTTCTTGTGAAATTTCATTTTTTTTCCTATTAAAATGGGCTAATTGTTCTTTAGATGTACAATCGATTTGATTTTTCAGTTTTTCTAAATGTTCCAGAATAAGAAATAATATTTTTTCTTGTGCCATTTTTTCTTGTAACTTAGATTTAAAGTATGATTTATATGCTTCAATGGCTTTTAGTATATAAGGATTTTTATTAGTAATAGTATTAATATGGTGATAATCATTTTGAATTTGCGACTTTTTTTGGCTCGCTGTAAGAAGTTCATGAATTAATTTATCAGTTTCGGGTAGTGGATTATATTTTTTTTTTAAACCAATATCGAGGGGTATTTTGGGTGGATTCATTATATATATGTATAATAAAACTTTTTTAATGATTTATTTAAAAAATATAAAAATCTATAATTATAATATTTAAGAATGTCGAAGTCAACGAAGACTTTAGTTGAGCCTTTACTTTCTGAAGAGCATAACCGGTTTGTATTATTTCCAATCAAATATATGGATATTTGGGAAATGTACAAAAAATCAGAGGATTCATTTTGGAGAACTGCGGAGGTAGATTTATCTAAGGATATGGATCATTGGGAGAATTTAAATGAGAATGAAAAGCATTTTATTAGTATGGTATTAGCATTTTTTGCCGGTTCAGATGGTATAGTAATAGAAAATTTAGGTGTAAGATTTATGAATGAGATAAAGGTGAGTGAGGCCAGGGCGTTTTATGGTTTTCAAATAGCGATGGAGAACATTCATAGTGAGATGTATTCAATATTAATAGATACGTATATTAAAAATAAGGATGAGAAGATAAAGTTATTTAATGCGCTAGAGGAGTTTCCCTGCATTAAAAAAAAGGGTGACTGGGCGTTAAAGTGGATAGGAGATAGAAGGGCATCATTTGCAGTAAGATTGGTGGCTTTTGCGTGTGTAGAGGGGATATTTTTTTCGGGAGCATTTTGTAGTATATATTGGTTAAAGAAGAGAGGATTAATGCCCGGGTTAACATTTTCGAATGAATTAATTAGTAGAGATGAGGCATTACATACGGAATTTGCGGTATTATTATATAGTAAATTAAATAAAAAGATACGAAAAGATAAATTGTATGAGATAGTCAAAGAGGCCGTGGAGATCGAGAAAGAGTTTATAACGTCTGCGCTACCCTGCAGATTAGTGGGGATGAACGACAATTTGATGAGTCAATATATAGAGTTTGTCGCGGATCGTCTTGTGGTGCAATTAGGATATGATGCAATATATAATACATCAAATCCATTTGATTTTATGGAGATGATAAGTATAGAGGGTAAAACAAATTTTTTTGAGAAAAGAGTAGGAGAATATGCGTTGGCAACAAAAACAAAAACGGATGATATATTTGATATGTCTAATGATTTTTAAATACCCATACGAAAACGGGGATTTTTACATCTATCATTAATATATTTTTTTTGATTTAAATATTGTATATTTGTAATATCAATGGATTCTATTTTTTGAGGTTTACTATCATTATAAATTTTGAAAGAATTTATTTTTATCATTTCGTTTTCTATTTTATAATCTATATTATAAATGGAAGTTATTCCGTTATTTTTATAATATATATTCCTTGGTTTAAGTTTTATGTCGTGATTTCTTGTATTACCGTGATAGAAATGTAATATATTGCTATCGTTCATTTTAAAAAAAATATTCCTATCAACATTAATTTTTTTTTCTAAAGCCCTATCGTAAAGTAAGTTATCTTCATACCCCCAAGTCCAGAAATTGGGAAATCCATTCATTTTTTCAAAATCGTATCCTGTAACAGATACGATACCGCCTAAAACATGTTCAAAACCATAGAAGTGTTTTATAGTATTTATTTTTGTGGGATAAGTAATTATATTTTTTTTGTAGGGCATACAGTCAACGTCATTAAATACAAAAGTAATATTTTTATAATGTTCTGGATACTTATTTTTCATGGCAAGAAAACCAATATTTTTCATGGCGCCGCGATTAAAAGATAGATTATCACATTGTTCTGAATAATAAATTTCATATTCATTGGAAGATATATCTTCCAGAACTTTTTTAATATATGTATCAAAAAAATATTTATGTTGTATTCGATTTCGATATGGTATGATAAAAATAAAATTTGGTATCATATATATATGTAGATAAAATTTATCTGTTATAGAAACGATATTGTTAGATCTTTGAACATTTAAAACGCCGTTTTTTTAATAATTATTAATTTTATCTATTTTTAATATTGATTAGGAAATATATTTTTTATACAAAGAAGGTGGTATTAATTGTTGCTGTTTTTTTTCGATTTCTTTATAACATTTATTAATAGTAACCTCACTAATATTTGTAACAAAGTGTATATCTTTTTTGGTAATATTTAGATTACATAGTTGAGAGATAAAGTATATGATACCAGCAGATATAGAATGCGGTGTATTTTGAGGTATAAGATTATTTTTTTCAATTTTCATAGCAATAAATTTACATAGTTTGGTTAATTCAAAGTTTATATTTAATGGGCTACAATATCTTTCAATGAAATCAATTGGTTTAAGTTTACAAAAGGTAGTTTTATCGTTATTTTCAAATGTATTTTCTATCGTATTGATAATAGAAACTGCATTTTTGCATCCTTTTGTAGCACTGGAAGTATCTAGATTAAATATGTTTGCAATTTCTTTTGCAGTTCTGGGATTATTATTTATTCTACAAGAAATGTAAATAGATGCGGCAATAATGCCATCTCTATTAAAACCTCTAAATGTTTTTTGTTCCGATATTTTTTTATGGTATCTCATAGCGTCATCAATAATTAGTTTTGGTATTCCGGCATTTCCGGCCATAAGGGCAATTCGAGATATTTCGTCATAAAGAGATTTTTCATGATAAGGCATGGATTGCCATTCCGTATATCTTCTAATTTTTCTCATTTCATAATTAGATGTGGAACTTACTATTATTTTACATCCAAAAGATGATTCTTTTAGCAAAGGATTAATTGGCATACCACATCTGGTAGGATCAGAGCTAGAGTTATCGTCGGCGCCATAATATCTCCATTCTGCTGTTCTATCGACAATATTTGTATTAATAATAGCACATTGCTTATTGGTACAAATTAGAAATCCATCACTATTGTATGCTAATGGAAAACTACAGTTATGGCAACTATTGCAATCTTTTGTAGATTCTTCCTCTTTTGAAAAAATACATTCAATGGGCTTTTTAACATTAATTTCACTGTCAAATAGATTCCATAAGTTTTTATTTTCCTTTTTTTTTTTTGTTTTCTTTTTGGTTTTTGCTAGAATTTCGAAATTATGGGGCATAGTTAATTATTATTTGATATAATTATTTAATTCAATTTTATTTATTAATATATTTGAATTTTATATATGGGAAATATACTTACAAAGGGTGATGTAGAGAAAAAAGAAGATGTGGATTTAATCGATAAATTAAATTTAATAGCAACAAAGTTAATAACGACAAGTAGATTTGAGGAGTTGTTAAATCTAAAAGATAAAAGATATTGTGATGGATTAATTGTGATAACCTCAGATATATTGGATAAATACTTTACAAACAATGAGATAAGTTATATTAAAAAAGAATTAAGTGATGAGGAAAAAGATGAAAATGAATATATGTATTTTTCATTAAAACAAGACAGCGATAAATTTTTAAGAGATAATTATGGTGAGGGAAGTAGTGATATTTTAGATAAGAAACATAAGTGTTTATTAATTTCAAAGTATTATATTAAAATATCACATATTTATGCGGCGATAATGACGGCGGTAAATCCGGTATATAATATTAATGGGAAAAAGGTGGGATTAATGGATAAGAATATAAATAATAAGGATGAATTACCGATTAAAAAAGATGGATTATGCGAAAGACGGCAAGAAATTTTACAAAAAAATAAAGAATATTTGGAAATATTACAGGAACAGATATCAGAAAATAAGGTTAAAAAGCGAGAACTGGTAAAAGAACCGGAGCATTGTAAGATGGATAATAGTAGAGATGTAGAACCAGTGATACAGGATTTAAGTAATTTATATAAAGACATTTACAATGAAGTAACCGGTGAATTTGATTCTATGTCCGAAGATGCTAGAGAAAAATATACAAAAGATTTAAAAGAATTTTACGAGGGTTTTACGGGGAGAGAAATGGATGCGAGTATAAACGATTTTACGGATATTAAATTATCAACTTTTAATAAAAATACTTATTGTGCTAAAAAATACAATAGACGTAATAATCACTATATTGACGATGAAACGGAGAATAATTTAGGAAGTTTAATTGAAGTTTATGGGACACATTTAGCAAAAAGTATAAATAGTGCAAATGAGAAGCAGAATAAATTAACAGAAATTTTAGATGATTTATTTGAAATAGAAGAGAGTGGATTAGAGGTAATTATTCGTAGGGATTTGAAATACGATGACCTAAATAATATAGTTTCAAAAACGACAAGTGCGTTGATTGAATTATATACAAGTTGCGAGAGAGACTTCAAAAAAGGTATATCTATATTTGAAGGCATTGTATTAAGTAAAAATATAGAGATGGAAACTTTACGTAGTAAAGGCTTGCAAGAAGGTGGTCTAAGATTATATAATAGGACATTTCAAAATAAAATATAATTATATATTATAATGGTTGTTACTAGAAAAACAAGTAAACGTCTCTCTAGAAACAGGTCATATGCTAGAAGAGTGAAACTTTCTCCCTGCAGAAGAAAGGGGCCTGCTGTTTGCCGAAGTATGGCAGGCTGCAAATACGCGACTGGAAAAAAAAGACGTTTTTGCCGAAAGACTGCTAATGTAAAAAGGAAGGGTGGGGGCCGCAGTCGCAGAATGAGAGGTGGTGAGGGGTTCGGTATGTTTAGAAGGGCTTAAATATAACAATAACACGATGATATTCACTGATATTTAAATGAATTTACTATTTAAAGTATAATTTTTTTCTGGATCGATTCTTTTATTTCTTTTACATAAAATAAAAAATGATAATATACAACTCATATATATATTATTATTTATATTATTATACTTCGTTTATAACTTAGACTTCATAGTTTTTAGTGATGGGTGATCAATTGTTTAATTTACTTTGCAATCTATTGAACATTTCTTCATTATAGATTAAATTGCCCAGGGGCTTATAGTCGGCAACAGGTTTATATTTTTTATCATTTTTATCATTTTTATCATTTTTATCATTTTTATCATTTTTATCCTTTTTATTATAAAAAATATTACCGGTAAATGATTCATTAGTATCTTCTTTATCATTATTTATAATATTGCCGTAAGAATCTACTTCAACACCCGTTTTTTTTTTAATTTCATTTCTAACATAACTGGGAACCCAATGTTTCCAAGATATTAGAATGACACTAGGATGAAGATATTTAACCATAAAACCGTTTGTATTTAATTTATCCATTATATAGGATATACAAGAACCCTGATCATATTTAGGTACTCCAATCATAACTTCTGGTACTGTAAACCAACAATATTGACAATCAATCTTTTGTCTAGAAGTAGTTTTTATTTTAACGTGAGCGCGATTTAAGAGTTTATTAAATATTTCTAGTTTACTTAAATCATAATTTTTTTTCTTTTCATAGAGGTCATCAATATTTATTTTTTCATTAAAAGCATCCATGTTTTCAATATTAAAGATATGACTCATATAATAAAGAAAAATAAAAAAATATAAAAAAAAAAACTAATAATTTAACATGACAATTAAAACGCTTTGTATTTGTGGTGGTGGTCCTAATATGTTGATTGTTTATGGTGGATTAAAAAGATTGTGTGAGGAAAAATATTTAGAATTGGACAATATAGAAAATATATATTCATTATCAGGAGGAACGATTATTATTGTTATTATTTTATTAATAAAAAATTGGAATGATATTGATAATTATATTGAAAATTGTCCATGGGGAGAGTATCTAGATATATCCATAGATAAATTATTTAAATTATATACAGAAACAGGTATATGTGGCGATTTTGTGTATAAAAAAATATTTGATTCATTATTAGTGATGAATAATTTAGATACAGAAATAACACTTCATGACTTTTGTACTACGATGAAAATAAATTTTTATGTTGGAGTTACATGTTTGACGGATTATAATTTTGTATTGATTTCTAATTTTAGTCATCCTGATATAAAATTAAAAACGGCAATACAAATGACATCGGCACTTCCGCTACTTATAAAACCGGTAATATATGAAGATAAAATGTATATAGATGGAGGTTTCTTTTACAATTGCTTGTCTAATTTTTGTATTAATAATAAAGATATAAATAATTCCGAGATATTATGTTTAAGAAATAATTTAAATAAAGAAAAAATAAATGTAAACAGAATTGAATGTTTTATCGATTATTTATCTTACTTATTTAATATTGTATTAAATAACATAAGATATAAAGAAGTAGATTCAATAGAAAATATTTTATATTTAAAATATTATGACTATTTTAATTACAATACGGATAATAAGTTATTAAAATTTTTCACGTGTAAAAAAACGAGAGCAGAGTTAATAAAAAATGGGGAAGATTGTGCAGATTTATATTTATTATATAAGGTGGGTGCGAAAAATCTTTAACTATTTAAAACGGTTTCTAAAAATTCTTCTATATTTTTTTCATCGATTTTTGCTTCAAATTCATAAATATCACCATTATTATCAAGTATTAATGTAGGGAAACTGGTTACCTTATATTTATCCATTTCATTATTCGTATCCGCATCATCATCATCATTATTTTNATGTTCATGTATTTCTAATTCTAAAGTGAAGTTATCGTCAATTTGTTTATTATCAAGAGATTTTATATAGTTCCACAATGAAGGATTTTCTTTAATTTTACAACAATGCGGGCACCATGTTGCGTGGAAATAATGAATTACCGGGTTTCCCGTCTTCATATCATTGGGTTGATGGAATTCATTATTTCCGGAAAACATTTTTTTTTCAACGTATTCATAGTACACATATACAGCGATTCCTATAAAAATAGTAACAACTAGAAAATACATAAAATATTCTATGTTAAAATTATCGTAAACATAAGACTGTACGGAGTCAAAATTTGAACCACCCATCTGCCCTTGAGAAAAAGTTTTAGCTAAATCATTAAACATTTCCATATAGATATTTTTACATATAAAAAAAAAATATTATACGAATATATATTAAATATAAGTCAACACTTAATATAATGTGGATTCGTTCTAAAGAAGGAAAATTAGTAGAAATTACAAGGGATACATATTTTTCAGATAAAGATTATTATGCAAAAATAACAAAATTAGAAACAGGAAATAATATAGTACTAAATGGCAATAGTAAGAATAAGATATTATCTATTTTAGACGTTAAAAATTTTGACAAAAGAATTATCTAACTAAATATATAATGCGTAATACTAAAAAAATAAACAAACGAAAGACTATTTTTACAAAAAAAAATTACAATAGCGGGGATGGGATGTTAACAACAGTTTGGGGTCCAAGTATGTGGCATTATTTACATACGATGAGTTTTAATTATCCGGTACATCCAACTAAAGAACATAAAAAAAAGCACCGAGAATTCATTGAAAATTTAAAATACACGTTGCCTTGCAAGTATTGTAGAATAAATTTAAAAAAAAATCTTAAGGTTCATCCCTTAAAATCGTGTCATCTTAAAAACAGAGAAGCATTTTCAAAATGGGTTTATAGTTTACATGAATTAATTAACAAAATGTTAAAAAAAAAATCAGGATTAACTTATTGCGAGGTAAGAGATAGATATGAGAATTTCAGGGCGAGATGTAGTAATAAAGAAAAGAAAAATAAAATATTTACTTTTAAAAATATTAAAAAACTTAAAAAGGAGAAGGGTTGCACAGAGCCATTATATGGAAAGAAAGCAAAATGTGTAATACATATCATACCACAGGATAGGAAATGCAAGACATTAAAAATAGATAAAGAGTGTGTTAAAAAAAAATAAGAATACTCCTCTTTTATATTAAATATTTGGGTATCATTATTATAATAAAAAATCTCGACAATTTTTATTAAATTTATTATATGAAATAGTTTAAAGACTACACTACAAGGGTAAACATAAAATGAGCGCAATGGTAGAACCCCCCCCTAAAATCGGTATGATTGACCCTGTAGATTTTGATAGAACGGTGTCGATGATGAGAGCGTTTTTCAAGAGCAAGGCATTTATTGAAGTACATACACAAACACGTCTTAGTATTCTGGCTGCGTGCGAAGATCCGTCTACAATTTCAACATACGACTACGCTGGTCAAGTGTGGCCTTTACCACAAACCGGACAAATGTGGTTGGAATACGAGATGTTGAAGAATCCAGANCGTGCGCCTGGCTACTTTTGCGTAAGTACGAGTTATAGGAATGAGCCAAATCCTGTGGCGGGTCGTCATGACAAGATTTTCCCGATGTTTGAGTTTGAGTTAAAGGGAGGTATGGAAGAGCTTGTGCAACTGGAGCGCGAACTTCTTGAATACATGGGTTTCAGGACGCCAGAGGGCAATGTAGATTATCCACGTGAAAAGTATGTCAAGGTGGCGGAAAAGTACAATGTCCGCGAACTGGAGAATGAGCATGAAGAACAACTGGGTGAAGAATATGGTCCTGTGTTTTTCCTGACTGATTTTCCCAACTATACGTCGCCTTTCTGGAACATGAAGCAAAGCGACGAAGTGGAGGGAGAAGCCAAAAAGGTGGATGTTATTATCCACGGGATTGAAACCATCGGGAGCGCAGAAAGGTCTTGTGATCCAGAAGAAATGTCGCGACAATTTCACACCATTAGCGACGGAGGATATGCCAACATCCTTTACAGCAAGTTTTCTAAGGAACGTGTGGAAGCAGAACTTAATGAGTTCGTAAAGCATACCTTCTTCAAGCGCTCGGGAGGTGGTATTGGTGTCACACGCATGATTCGTGCCCTGAAACTAAGCAATCTTATTTAAGTTCATTATTTATTATATAAAAAAAATCAATAATACGATGCTATACAGTATTATCGTATTATTCATTAATTATTAAATTCGCTAAAGTCAGTAAGAACAGGTTTAGGCAAATAACGGTCATTTACTTCTTTTGTATTGACATCATAATTGGGAACTTTTTTGCAGGTGAAAGCCGGTTCAGGGCATCTTTCACAGGGTGGGCATGGAGGGCATGGTTTTTCGCGTACGTTATCGCATTTTGATGGGCATGCGGGGCATACCGGGGGTACCATTTGCGATTTTAGCATATAATTATTATCATTCCATTTTTTATTTTTGAAATCGGGGAGTTCATCATCGGCATTCATATTTTCCGTAATCTTGTCTTGTTTGGATCTTTCCGCATTTTTTTCTCCCATGGAATCAAGTCCTTCAATCAAGGGAGTAACCATAGGGGCTATTATAATGAATAATAAGAACAATAAGAATAAATGTATTAGTTCTAACTTTACGGGTTTAAACTTCATATAAAATATATATCGAAAATAATTGAAATTAAATATTTTATTAAATAAATAGTGATAAATGCCTAAAACTATAAGAAACAAGACCGATCCATTAAATATTTTTTATCAGGAAACGAAACAATTTGAATTTGAAGTTGGTATAGACGAGGCTGGTCGTGGACCAATGTTTGGGCGAGTCTATGCAGCAGCGGTAATTTTACCTAAAGGAAATGAATTTAAATTCCATGAGATGAAGGACAGTAAAAGATTTTACTCCGACAAGAAATTGATAGAAACGGCCGACTATATCAAAGAAAATAGTTTATGTTGGTCTGTAAAATACACGGATGAAAAGGTGATAGATGCTATAAATATACGCCAAGCAACATTGAATACTATGCATCAGTGTATTAAGGACATTTATGTAAAACTAAAGAGTATAGAGGGGTATAATAAGATATCTTTATTATTGGTGGATGGAAATGATTTTAAACCATTTATGTTTTTTGATATTTCCAATAATGCTTACGAACAATTAAATCATGTTTGTGTAGAAGGGGGTGATAACAAATATGTATCTATAGCAGCGGCTTCTATTTTGGCTAAAGTGGAGCGTGATAGGTATATAAAAGATATGTGTGTGAAACATCCAGAATTGGTAGAGAGATATAAACTCGATAAAAATAAAGGATATGGTACCAAAAATCATATAGATGGCATCAATATGTACGGTATAAGTGAGTGGCACAGAAAAACGTACGGAATTTGTCAAAAATACGCATAAAAATACGCACAAAAAATTGAATTAAATATTCTTCTTTATAAATTTAGTATAAAGAAGAATGAGAATCCTTGTTTTTGACACTGAAACGACAAATCTTCCGGAAAAAAATGCGCGGGTTATTAGCGATGACCTTGAAAAATGGCCTTATATTATACAATTAAGTTATTTGGTTTATGAATTTAATGAAGATGCTTCTTCTACGTATGTAACGGACAACATCATTTATCTCCCACCCCATGTGGAAATAAGTGAAAAAAGTATTTCAATGCATAATATAACAAGAGAGCGTAGTGAAAGCGAAGGAATTTTTATTCACGACGCACTATCTTTATTTAATAATCAAGTTAAAAAGGCTGACGTTATTGTAGGCCATAATATAAAATTTGACAAGGAAATGATAAGTGTGGAATGTTTGCGGAACAATATTAAAAACATATTTTGTCCGTGGGAAAATATTGCAAAATATTATTGTACTATGAAAAATACTCGAAAGCATTGCGGGATTATCGCAAAGAATAAAACAACTGGTGAACCCTATGAAAAGTATCCAACATTGAGTGAATTGCATGAAAAACTTTTCGGTGATGTTCCCAAGGGAACCCATAATTCCATGGTTGATGTACTGATATCTTTCAGGTGCTATATGATGTATACCCATAAAAAAGACATGTGTAAAGATAGAAATTTTCGTTATTTAATGAGAAATTATAGACCCCTGAAACCTTAAAATGAGACAAAAATTATTATGATTATATATTATTTATATAGAAAAGAATTAAATTTATAATGAGAATAGTATTATATGATTTTATTATGGTATGGATTTTTTTACATGTGTATGCCAATATATACAAAATGTAAATTATGTAAGTATATTCATTTCACGGGACCTACTGAAGCAAAATGCAAAAGATTTCTAAACATTAACGAAAGGTATTATTTAAATAAAAATCCCAATGATTTCTGTGAACCAAATTTATACGCAGATATAGAAATTGCAAGAAAAAGAGACGAATTATGCAATAATGCATCTTATTATGTAAGACGTATACAATAATTTTTTTATTGTATTATTCAAGCCTTTAACTTCCACACATTTCACATTCTTCATCTTCGTCTTCATTGCTTTTTGTCTTTGGTTTAATCGTAAATTGTTGCGGCTGATGTCGGGGCTTTCGTCTAAGATAATAAATACCAGTTTTTAATCCCGCTTTCCAAGAATAAAAATGCATGGATGTTAAATTTTTATAATTTGGTTCTTCTAACCAAAGATTTAGACTTTGACTTTGACAAATATAACATCCGCGATCTCTTGCCATATCGATTAAATGTTTCATGGGAATCTCCCAAACAATTTTGTATTTTTCTTTTAAATGTTCGGATATACCATTTATATACTGCACACTTCCTTTGTTTGCAACAATATTATTTTTAACGTCTTCGCTCCACAATCCTTCATTTATTAATTCTTCAATAAGATGTTTATTTACAACAATAAATTCACCAGCTAAGGTTCTTCGTGTATACATGTTACTTGTAAATGGTTCAAAACATTCATTGTTTCCTAAGATTTGGCTTGTACTTGCTGTCGGCATTGGTGCCACACAAAGGGAATTCCTTATTCCATATTTTTGAACCGATTGCTTTAATTCATTCCAATCATATCGAGTACTTGGTGTTTCATTCCATAAATCGAACTGTAATAAACCTTTGCTGGCAGGAGAACCTTCAAATGAACTATATGCTCCCATATAGTTGGGATCTTTTATTTGCATTTCTTTTAAAATTGGTTTATACATTTCTTTCAATTGGCTCACTTTTTCTTGAAGTTCAATTATTAATTTATTATAGGGACCTTCTGTAAGGACATTAGAAACAATCAAATCGGTTTCTTCAGGATTATCACTAGAAAAACACAGAGTTTTCTTTTCAATTTCTTTTTTTATGAAAAGCATGTCTTTTTGCCTATTTATAGAAATTTCATTTGATGTCTTTATAGAAGAATGATATATGGTCTCGAAAATATTTTTATTTACTTCTTTTGCTTTATTACTATGATAAGGAATATCCATGAGAATGAAAGCATCTGCAAGTCCTTGAATTCCAATTCCTATGGGTCGGTGTAAAAAGTTGGATCTCTTTGTTTTATCGGTTGGATAATAATTAATATCAATAATTTTATTTAGATTTCTAGTAATCAATGCTACAACATCGTGTAATTTATTGTAATCAAAGGTATGATCGGCGTTAACAAATTTACTAACCGCAACGCTTGCTAAATTACACACTGCTGATTCTTCCGGAGAAGAGTACTCTATAATCTCCGTACATAAATTACTTGATTTTATAGTACCGAGATTTTTCTGATTTGATTTCACATTACATGCATCTTTATATAGTAAATAAGGCGTCCCCGTCTCCATTTGACTATCCAATATTTTAAACCAAAGTTCTCGGGCAGGTATTTTTTTTGTATATCTCTTTTCGTTCTCATATTTTTCATATAACTTTTCATATTCGTCACCATAACAATCACAAAATCCAGGACATTTATCTGGGCAAAATAGACACCAGTCAGAATTTGTTTCTATTTTTTTCATAAAAATATCGGGAATCCATAAAGCATAAAATAAATCTCGCGCCTTCGACTCTTCGTCTCCGTGATTTTTTTTTAATTCTAAGAAATCTTCAATATCCGGATGTATGGGCTCCAAATAAACGGCAAAACTCCCGTTTCTTTTTCCTCCTCCCTGATCCACGTATCTTGCCGTATCGTTAAACACCTTTAACATAGGAACAAGACCATTACTTGTTCCATTTGTTCCTCTAATTTGTGTTCCCTTTGCGCGTATATTATGCACATGTATTCCGATTCCTCCGGCCCATTTCGAAATCTGCGCACATTCTTTTAAGGACTCAAATATTCCATTAATACTATCGTCAATCATCGAAAGTAAGAAACATGAACTTAACTGTGGCCTAGGTGTTCCCGCGTTAAATAATGTCGGTGTTGCATGAGTAAAATAAAGTTCAGACATATATTTATAGGTTTCCGCGATAGAATCTATGTCATCTCCATGAATACCAACAGAAACCCTCATCCACATATCCTGTGGCCTTTCAATACAAACGCCCTTTACTTTCATAAGATATGCCCGCTCTAATGTTTTAAATCCAAAATAATCTATCAAATAATCTTTTTCATAATCAATGATTTTCATCATATATTCACTGTATTTTGAAATAACATCCCATGTTTTTTTGCATATCAAAGGAACATGGTTATTATGATAATCCACATTATTATATAACATTTCCATTGTTTTAATAAAAATATTATTATTATTACTACCATTTAAAATAATGGTATTTTTTTGATGATTTGATATACATATACATGATGCTAGTTTTCCGTAATCAGGATGTATTGTAATCATAGATGCGCATTGTTGTGCAGTTAATTCATCTATTTTTTTGGTTTCTATTTCATCATATAATTGGTCTATAACCTTCAAACATAATGCTGTATAATTGACAGACTGTATGTGATTGCGTTCACCTATTTTTTTAATCCTTTTCAGTATCTTATCAAAAGAAATATCTTCTTTTGATCCATTTCTTTTAATAACTGACATTTCTTGATCATTCATGGATAAATATAATGTATTCTTTTATTTTAAATTGTTTAAAATCAATGTTATTTTATAATGGTTGGGTATCTATTTTAATAATTTCGTTTATGGAAACTTTATTATCGCTAAAATGTAAAAGACACTTTCTTTTTTTAAAAACTTCCTTTTTTTCTCTTTTTTTTGGTGCACGATGAATGTATCCATTTATTTTTTCATGACATATTGTATTCCAAACGGATTCAAGTTCCTTTATTGCAGAATTAAACCATAGCTTATTTCTAAGAACCAAAACACAACTCAGTATTTCTAATTTCCAGTAGATATCTTTCACCCATTCCATGTGGTTGTTTTTCTTAATAATATTTACCTTCCAGGCATCAAACTCTTCTTCATCCATGTTTATATTTGGATATTCATAATAAGGATATCCATTATCCATAAATAAAACAAAACATCCTTTTCTGCATCCATCACTAGACAATTTAAATTCCCCATCTGTTTTAAATTCTAAATAATTTTTATATTCCTTAAATTGAGTCTCTAAAAAATCACATTCATTTAAATCACACACCTCCATTTGTAATTGCATTTGTATCCAGTATTCTGGTTTTGGTATTCCGTTTATTTCCCTATTTACAATATTTTTTATTTCTAACATACGTCCATATAATTGAGAATGAACATCCGTATTTATACCATCCGGAGATGCACCTAAAAAGGGGAACGTTTCGTGTTTTATACAACCGTAATCATCTATTTTTGTATTATACATATCTTCGTATATTTGAATAGATATGGGTTCATACTTTGTCCCCCAATGAAATGGTGATTCTAAATTAACATTATCGTACTTAGAAGAATCGTGTGGACAACATTTTTCATATATTATACTGTTTTTAGAGGATTGTGTATCCAGTGCCTTCCAAGCAGAACTCGCAGTAATTAAATTATGTCTAAATTCATACCATTCTTTGGTTCGTTGTGTAGGTTGTGGTGTTTCCACAATTTTTTTTATTTTTCTATTAATAACCTCCATATTTGGAGGTTTTCGAATAAACGTTTTATCATAGGATCTTGGTGGTACAATATATTTAAAATACTTTTTTTTGACATTTTCATATATGATATCAAATATATATAAAGAGTTATCCATTTGCAAATCTTCTAACTGAAGACATACTAATTCTTTTACATCGAAATACATGGTGTCATGAAAGTCCTCTTTAGAATATAAAATAATATTATTTTGTATATAATCATTAAATAGTTCTTCAATGCTAGCATAAAGTTCATCATATTCTTTTTGTGTTATAAACTCATTTACCATTTTATCTATTTCATATTTAAGTTCTGTTAAAGATTCCATATACATCTATGGTGTTTTTTATTTATGTCTATTTATTATTATCTTCATTGCTTGTCTCCCTTTTCTTTTTACTTTTTTTTGATTTTATGGGCGCCAATGATTTCAACGTAGACGGTCTTCTTTCATTTCGTTTTAACGTAAATTTTTTATCTTTGATTTGTAAATTAGGTATAGATACTATTATTTGCTCATCTTTATTATATACAACATCCTTCACATTTTGTAACTGTTTTCTCTCCAAACAATTTTTCAAATAGGTTTTCAATGATTTTACCTGAATGTGTGATAATTCATTATCAACCCCGTAATTCTCAGCATAATCATACAATAATTTAATTTTTGTTGTTTTATTTAATTTGTTCCATACCTCCTTTGTATTAAGTGTTTTTTCTTTATTTAAAAACTCGTTGATTTTATCGTTATTTTCTAGATCTTTTGTTTGTTCCTTAATTTTATCTGCTCCTGTAAGCAACATGGTTTGATATTTTATGTTTTTAAGTTCTTGACATTCATGATTCATATATATATATATTATACTATACGTTTAACCTGTTTCTATTTAGTTTTATAAATGACATTAAGAGATATAATATAATTATTTATATTATATGTCGCCAATATTGATTGCGGTCGATGGTAATTATTGTTCTGGAAAATCATTGCTAATTAAAATACTTAAAAATACATTTGAAAATGAAATTATTTTTTTAGAAGATACAGATTATATAAATGATGATGATGATAATTACGATTCCATCGAAAATACTTTAAAGAAGTACTACGAAAATCCAAAGAAGTATGCTTTTTCTTACTTGATGTTGTGTTTAATTAATAAGATTAATAGACTTAATAAAATACTTAAATTTAATTCTAATTCTTTCATTATTTTCGAAAAAAGTATATTAGCAGACAAAATGGTATGCGGTAAGTTAATGTACGATACGAACTTAATAGATGAAATAGATTATAAAATATATTTAAAATATTATAATGAATTCATAAATTCAATTAAAATTTCCGGTATTATTTATTTGGATTCAATACCCTCGGTATGTTTTGATAGATTGGATAGTAAATATGATATTAAAGAATTGAATATTACATACCTGAGAAAATACTCAAAATATTATGAGGAATGGTTGAAAACTACTCCCTACATTTTTTTAAAATTAGATTCCAATATTAACATACGATATAAAAAATATGTGATTCGAAGTTGGATGAGAGATATATTTAATTTTTTAAGCATATTTTCCAGAAACAACCATGAAAAAAAAATGTTCAAATATTCTGAGAATTACCCCTATGAGATTGCGCTGGAATTATAATAATAACAACTGATTTTTTTCAGGGGTTGACCTTGTCTTATAATATAAAATATCTTTTACTTTACACGTTGTTTTAAAATTATCTTCTCCGTATATGTCCTGCAATAAACACCATTCAAACATACCTCCAATGTAAATATAAATATTTTTAAATCCTAATGAAAGTAATTGGTTATATTTTTTATACACGCTAAAATCAGTGTTATTTTTTCCATAAATAGCAATATATTTATTTTTATTTTTATAGATAAGATTATTTATTAGTTCCTCTTCTTTATCTGCCAAAATCGTATTTTGTATTAGACAATTTTGTTCGTTTGAATTTAAAGTATTTATTAATAAACAGTTTTTTTCTTTTTTCACGATCATTTGAACTTCCTCATAATTAATCTTTCTAATTGATGACGAAATATTTCCCATGTAATAGAATAAGTATTTTAATTTTATATTTAAACAAAAAAATTGAAAGATAAAATTACAATAATAAAATTACTATCAATATGAATAACACGCGCAACGAAGTTAAAGAAGCCGCCCCCACTTCTGGTGATGTAGAAACAGGAGTACCAAAAAAAAATAATATTACCAGTAATACTAGAGATGAATCGTTTTGTCTTGCTTGTTTTGGCGGAGTTTCTATTGTTTTGTTGGCGTTAGGAGTTATAGCGGCAAGTATAACTTATTACGTGTACTGTATTATCTCACTAGTAAGAGACAGCAATGCTTCTATTCAAGAAACATGCGCGGATTCAAATCTATGGGTATATATACTTGTTGTTCTTATTATGAATCTTGTATTGGCTAAAGGAAATTCTAATAAGAAAGAGGAAGAGATGAATGCCATATGCAATCTATTTGTCAGTATTATTGTTTTATCGTCTATGTGTACATGGGGTTCTGTGGAATTTTGGCGCCCATGTGTACAAGATAAGTTGTCGAATCTTCTTATCTTTACTATGGTAAAAACAACTTTGATTATTCATTACACTGTAATTGGAATTTGTTTTATTATAATCTGTTACATTCTCAGAGAATGTAAAAAGAAATCAACGATAAGTATTAATAAAATGTAATTAAAAATATTTATTAAATCACTATAAATGGAAGAATTAAAAACGAAATTAGAAATTCAATTTAAGAAGGCTTTTTTTTCTAAGATTAAAGAAGATCTTTCAAAATCTCCTCCAGATACGCAACACATTACCGTAATTATAGAAGAATTAGTGGGTGGATTATGTAAATTTGTTCCAAATAAACCAGAAATCCACGCATTTATAAAGGATGATATATTTATTGAAAATATCGGTTTTGAAACAATGCCACAAATTATAGATAGATTAATACATTGGATAGAACAGTTTCAAGCACCTGTACATGATTTAGTAACAAAAAAATGGAGAGATGATTTTAAAAATGCCAAAAATTATGCAGAATTTATCTCCGTGTTTTTAGAAGAATATTATTCTCATACAGAGATGGTATATAAGGAAACATGGGAAGCAAGACAAAGAATCGCTAATGGTGACAACGCAACTCCCCCTGAACATAGAAGAGTAGTCTATGGAAAAAACGGAGTTCCAAATACTATGAAAAGCGGATTAGATCGTTAATTGTTAAAATAATATTAATATATTATTATAATTAATATTATGTGTGGAATTACATGTGTATTATCTAAAACAGAACAAAATATATGTAGTTTTTTATTAGATAGTTTATTTTTACTACAAAATCGAGGATATGATTCCGCTGGAATTCTAGGTGTATCCTATAATGATACATTATACATGAAAAAATTTGCTTCAACAAATAAAGTCGACTCATTAAAAAAATTAAAAAATAAAGTCTGTGACATTTATTTTAAATCTGCCATTGGACATACTAGATGGGCCACCCATGGTTCTAAAACTGATATAAATTCACATCCTCACAAATCGATGAATGATACATTTTATATTGTTCATAACGGAATTATTGAAAATTACATTACAATTAAAACCATGTTGTTAGAAAAAAATTACACATTTGCATCTCAAACGGATAGTGAAGTTATATCAAATCTTATAGAATATTTTTTTTCAATGACAAAAAATGTATGTTCGGCTGTAAAAGAAGCGTGCCAAATGCTTGAGGGAACTTATGGTCTAGCAATAATTTGTAGAAATACACCAGACATCATTTATGTTATTCGAAATGGATCTCCATTAATTATAGCCGAAAATGAATCTATGGTTGTTGCAACATCAGAATCTGCGGGATTAGTCAATCATTTCAATCATTACATGAATGTTGAAGCAAATACCTTAATATGTATATCAAAACAAGGTATAGATTATGAGAATCTTGAAAAAATAAAACTAAATAAAACCGATTTTGAATTATCTTCTAAACCTTATGATACCTGGACATTGAAAGAAATTATGGAACAACCTGACTCTTTATTAAGATCAATAAATAATGGGGGAAGAATATTTAAAAATGAAATAAAATTAGGAGGGATCGAATTCTTGCAGCCTATTATTCATGAAGTAACAAATATCATTTTGATTGGTTGTGGAACTAGTTATAATGCTTGTATGTGTGCAAAATACTATTTTCAAAATTATTCGGGAACCGATGTTTCTTATTTTGATGGTGCAGAATTTACGGATAGTGATATTCCATTTCTTGGAAATAGTATTATTTTACTTTGTAGCCAGTCTGGTGAAACCAAGGACCTTCATCGCTGCATCAATATAGCAAGGAATTGTCAAGTTGTAACGGTTGGTATTATCAATGTCATCGATTCAATCATTGCCAGAGAAGTTGATTGTGGTATTTATTTAAATGCAAGAAGAGAAGTAGCCGTCGCTTCTACCAAGTCTTTTACCTCCATGCTTGTGGTTTTATTATTACTATCTCTCTGGATTAGTCAAAAAGTTGGATCTAAAAAAATCCAATATAATGTTATTATTGATGGAATAAGAGCATTATCCTTCCAATCCAAAAAAATACTTAATACTATTTGTTTTAAAGATTCTGTTTTAAATAAACTAAACAAACCGTCTCTTTTTTTATTAGGAAAAAAAAAAAATGGAAGCCATCGCAAAGGAAGGTGCATTGAAGATAAAAGAAATGGCTTATATACATGCAGAGGGGTGTAATGCAAGTTCTTTAAAACATGGCCCCTTTGCTTTGCTCGAGAAAGGATTCCCTGTAATTTTACTGATTGACCGGGAAAATAAAGATAAAATGCTTAATGTATATCAAGAATTAAAAAGCCGGGATTCGTACA
The DNA here is from genome assembly GCA_002703375.1 of Fidelibacterota bacterium. GTDB lineage: Bacteria > Fidelibacterota > Marinisomatia > SCGC-AAA003-L08. The sequence continues at coordinate 38,674 of NZTO01000049.1, forward strand.
TTTTTATCTTGTCTAATTTAACGAGTATAAATATTTATGAAGATGAACAAACAGATATATTTGTGGTAGATACAAATGTATATTGTCAAGAGATTCTATTCACTATTGTGTTACAGGTCCTGGCTTACAATTTAGCCTTATTAAAGAATATAAATCCCGATAAACCTAAAAATCTAGCAAAAGTGGTTACCGTAGAATAGATAATTTCGTTCATTTCATTATATATATCAAATTACTATATATATAATGCCAATTATCAAGTTAGATGATCTACCAAATACAATGAAAAGGGAAAAATTAGATGTTGCTGTTGTTAGTTTTGGTGGTTCAGGTTCAAATACTTTAGTAGAATTTCTACAGGCCCAGGGATTAAATACAAGAGCCCGTTGCTGGCAAAAGTTAGTTTGCCATTGTCCTGAACCTATTGATACGGATATCCCCATGATTTACATGTATAATAAAGATGCAAGAGATGCATTCTGTTCTCAGCGGAGACGCATGAGTGTGTGTTGGAAAGACAATCAAAGAAAATTGTCGAATGGAAATTGCCCTAGTTTCTCCGATGAAAATCTCCTGCGATTGATGATAAAACAATTTAAGGCGTGGACCAAACTACCAAGAAAAAAAAATCTTCTTTTTCTAACCTTTCAAGAATTTTTTACAGATGCCGGGAGAGATAAAATAAATAAGTTCTTAAATAAAAATTATACAGGGTGGCCAAATTGGGGTGACCGCGAGAAACATGTATATGATTTTGATAAGGACAAAGAACTATTTGATACATTTAAAGATGACCTTGAATACATCAAAAATTTTGAACCCTAGTCTGCTAGATATTCTCTTGTGGGGTTTCCATAATCATATAAAGGAACTGAATTATTCAAAAATAGAAGTTTACTTCCAGGGACTCCCGAACGATATGCAGGATTTTTTTTTTGACAGTTTGCTAAGGATATTCTATTTCTAAATATATTACCCTTTGCGATTCTCGCAAAGTTCGCAACTCTTGTAACAGAATTATCTTTTACTTTATTTTGATTGTATTTAAGAACTTCTGCTTTTCTACGCATATTGTAATCCTCTAAACTATATGTAACATAATCTCTCTGTGGTATACGTACTCTTCCCCATGTCCTGTTTAAGGTGGTTGTTACAAATCTTCCATTTATACATTCTCTCACGGTATATGTTTCGTTTGACATTATATTATATTTATATTTTTTTCTACAATATAAATATAATGGGACGAACCGGAGGAAGACATCCATCTATAAGTTTTAGAGCCTTTGCGCCAGGAGGAAGTACTGCTTTAAATAAATCAAAACAAGATATATTTGCTATGAATTTACATGTAGAAGGTAATTCAGATGTTAAAAAAAATAGTTCATCTGCAAGTAAAACTACTACAGACTTAACTGCTAGCGGAACAGTGACTTCAAAAAATGTAAAAGTTACTAACCTTTTATCATTGCCCAGTATAGTAGATAAAATAAAATCAGATAATTTAACAGTGGATACTATATATTGTACTGATGACGTCGAAGAAGGAATGATTGGTTATCTTCCTAGTGGTTCTAATATTTATGGTACCGTACTAGCAGAGGGGGGAACTAGTTTTTTTGTCGCCAGATATGTTGTGAGTGCTGGAGCTCTTCTTTGGCAAGCCTTCCCTAGTTCATAGTTAATCAAATCGCACTACAATTTCAACCTCTTCTTTTTTAATACTTTTCACAGCAGAAACTGATAATTCTTCTCGTTTTTTTCGTGTTTTACATGTTGTTGTATTTATAGAATTATTACGCTTTGATGTACTGTTTCTTTTATTCATGTCAGCCTCAATCACAGCATAATTATCTTCAATATATTGAATAACATCATTTTCTAAGGCCCATTTAAAAAAATTAAGTTGCCCTATAGTTGTCTGTATAAAAGTATTATTTTTATAGGGAATATTAATTCTTTCCCAACGACAAAATGGATCAAACCGACGTTTTGAATATGCCTTCAATTTTAATTTATAATCTGTATAAACCTTAAATCGCATCTTTTCACTATTTTTTTCAATAATATAAATCGTAAAATTTTTTTTCGCGTAGTTTGTAGCAAACCAATCTACGATTCGCAAAGATATTTTTGATTCACCGTTAATTATGTTTAACATTTTTTGTAAGTTATTATCTTTCTTATAAAAGGATAGTAAATTAGACATTAATAATTCATTTTGAGTACTATACGTCTTAGACATTTAATAATAGTAAAATTGTATTTTTAAAATACTTTTTCATAAATATATTTAATTTATTATATTTATGAAAACAGGCGATTCATATTTTTCACCTCGGGTTTATCTTTTTGTTCTGTAAAAATTTTATGAATCATACCCGAATCTCTAAATCTTACGGAATATTCCTGTTGCATTTTATTTCTACCGATTCTTCCCAATGCCTGAAGTGTTTTTTCTTGAGTCATACTTGACAAATCTTTGGATATATATCCATGAGTGAATTGATAATTTGTACCATAAATATAATCACTAGATGCAATAATCATAAATAATTTTTGCTGACTTGCGAGTTCTTTCATAATTTCTGTATAAGCAATACTCGTGTGCTCGCTAAAAACACCGATTCCCATAATTAAAAGGATTTTCCAAGCCGCATCTATATCGGTAAGTTGTGCAATGCGAATTACAACATCTTCGCTAATATCAGCAGTAAATAAGTTTGACTTATCTTTATCGGGAATCCATTTTTCAGTATGAGAATGAGTGTTTGGTATATAGGTGTCATCTATTTGAATTACCCGAATTTCTCTAAGCAACTCTTCAATTTTAGATTGAATTGCTTTCATTTCAGGATTGACACGAGTACCAGAGTTTTTTCTTTCGGAAGTAACCTTGTTTTCTTTCATATCAAGATCTTCATAGTCCTTTTCCAATTTTTTTGTTTCATTTGTTAGTTTAGTATTATATTCAATATCCCTCATTAATATTTGTATTGTTTTTTCCGGAATGTTTGATTCCTTTAAATAAAATGCTGCCACTTTTTTTATATTTTCCGTTAAAAATATTGTCGGACCGTGAGTTAGTGTATAGGAATCACTTGTTACCGCATGTATATTCGATTCATAATATTTTTTACGATTTTCATTGAAATACTTATATATAGTGCTCCATTCTTCATGTTTAATATTTTTCAAAATTAGCAAATAATATTGTTTAATTTCAAACATTGTTACCGTATTAAAATTCATGAAATAATTTTCAAGTTTAAGATTTTCTCTTTTCATGTAGTTATTTGTATTAATAAATAATATAAACCTTACAATCTCTCCAAGGTCGAGGTACCGAAATAATGTTTTGTTTTCATTTATGTATTTGGCACAAGCCTGTAGTTCTTTATATTCTGCAAAAGATAAATGCGGTAAATAAACGGAACAATCTTGATTGATAATTGGAATTGTCTTTTTACAATCATGGCTGATTATGCTATGAACATCGCCGCCAAATTTTATTCTGTAATCTTGAATTGTTGAGATGATTTCATCTTCTCTAGGTAGCGTAGCAGAAGAAAGGACAATATTTGGTATAAGATTATCCTTCCAATTGTTGTGAATTATTTCATGAAAATCGTGGGATTCATAATCCATAGTAATAGTGGGTTCGTCCCAAAAGGTAATAATTTTTTCTTTTTTATTGAATGCAAGCATATAATACATCGCATATCTATAAGATTTTATATCGGATATAATCATTTCAACATTTTCCCCATTACTGTTATCCACTTTTCGAATTACGCCACTTTTTCGATCGCGAATACAATCCTTTGCTGCATTAAAATGCAATCTAATATCTTCCGCATCACCACAATTAAAAGCCAATGCAATTTTGCGATTTGAAGATATGGCATTTCTTGCAATAGCAAGACCAACATGCCTAGCCGCACACACAAATATTACACGATATTTTTCACACAATCCAATAGGAGTTAGGGTTTTTCCTGTTGATGTGGGAGCAATATATAATACCAATTTAGGTTTTATTTCAGGTAATTTAAATAATTGAAATATATCTTTTTGATGTTTGTATAAACAAATGTTTGCATGTTTCCATAAATAAGAATTGTGCTCAATCACGGTTGATGCATTTTCAATTAAAGTGGGTATTTGAGAAAGTATATCTAATTCCTTCGTAAAATAGTCAAGAATGAATCCTACAAATTCTTTAAATAACTCATTAACCATCTTAATAGGATAATTATTCAAATGATGAATAGTATAGTAATAAAATATATATGTTGACATTTTTTTAGACTTGTCTGCTCTTTCCTTTTTAAAATACTTATTTATCATAATTTCAATCAGGTCCATGACAATAAATTCATAAATGTTTTTTTTCTCTCGTTCAAAGGTTTTTTCAAAATTTTCAATTCGAATTATTTCTTTTTTTTTGGGATTTGTTTTTTTTTTAAATGTATATTTATAGTTGATATTGTTTTTTTTTAATAGTTTATCTATTTTAGGTTTAAAATACTTTTCGAATAAAAATGAGGTCATTTCTTTTGACTCCTCTATTTTTGTATAAAGATAGAGTGAGTTTGTATTAGAATAGGATACTGAAGTTTCATGGAACCCCTCTTTGATCATATTTAGAATTTGTTTTTCATCGCTATCTACAGGAATTTCGATACCCTCCCATTCTGCGCGAGTTAGTTTGCGTTGACAAAGATCCATTTCTGTTGTTAATAGTATTTTAATACTTTTAAACATTTTCAATTTTATACATTGTATTATAATAAATATATTTATGAAATTAACGTGCAAAATAAAAAAAAAGAAAGTAACGCATTCTGATATTAAAAATATATTTAAAAAATAAATATATTATTATATATGTCGTTCAATGAGTTTGAACTTTCACCCCAAGGAAACTATCAAAAATTGGAAAAAAAAGAAAATTTGCCGAAATATAAAGAATCGAGTGATTCGAGAGATTCGAGAGATTCTATATGTTCAAAGGATGTGTGTAATGCAATAAAAAATTCATTTATGTTGATGTTTGGAGTGTACATGTTATTTTTATCTGGTGTATCTGTGGCCGCACTAACAGACACATCATACAAAAAACAACATCAAATATGTGGACTAAGCAATCTATGGTTGTATTTGCTGTTCTCATTATTTTCAAATGGTTTGTTTTTAAAGGTCCGGAGAGATTTTAATCAAGAAAAATTATTTATCATTATTAAACCTAATCTTGAAGTATTAGGTGTTAAAATCTTATTTTTTATCTGGGGATCTGTGGAATTTTACAGTATTTCATGCGTAGACGACCTTCGTAAAACAGACCTGTTTTTATGGGCATTAATGCAATATTTATTAGATATTCAAAGTATTGCAAGTATTTTTTGTTATACACTCTGGATTTGGTATAAGGTTAGAAAAGATAACGAAAGATTAAGATTAGAAGCCATAGATGCTTTGACGCGTTCAGGAGAATATGTTGAATCCGTTCGAGTATAAATAAAAGAAATTTAGTTATAACTGAATAATTAATATTATTAAATAGTAAATGAGAATTACCCCTTATTTACTATTTTCTTTTTGCAAAACCAATGTACAACCTCGATTCTATCACAGTATTTTTGGTAGCAACTATATAGAATATAGTTATGGAACACAAAGCCGGAGAGATTTTAAACAACTTAAAAATTATACGGGATATGTTCAAGACCATCACTGTATTCCAAAACAATTTAGAAATCATAAATTACTAAGAGAAACGGGGTTTAATGTGAATAGTGCTTATAATATTGTTATTATGCCAAATCACGAAGGGATTGAAAAACTTAATTTACATCCAGATAGTCGCGTTCATTATAACGGACACATACAATATAACAAATATGTTGGAAAACAACTTGAGTGGATATGTTCTTGTTTTTCTACAATGGATGAAAAAAGGTATCAAATATGGCTACTTCTACATTATTTAAAGGATAATATAAAGTACAATGATACAGATATTCCATGGAAATAAACGTAATCTCTCCAAACATCGTTCTTAAGATTAATGTAGAAAACTTTGCTTCTGTGCATTGAAAAGGTTGTAGTTGGAAACAATCGCGTTTAAAAACCTACTTATAACAACAAAAAGAAGGGCAATAAGTATTTGATTTTTGTACTTATAATTAAATGCTATAGAAATAATACTAGAAAGAATAAGAAGAAATACTACATATTGGGTAATGGTAAAGACAATTTCTATATTATTCTTGAGTGTCATACCTTTGTCATAATCCTCATGTAAATATTGCAAGAAAACCATTCCCGTTTTTCCAGAAGGCTCAAAATACCATTCATAAAAATCGAGACAACCATTGTATTTCATGATAAAATCTAACAGATACTGCGGATATAAATAAACAATAGGAGAATCCGTATAACATTTAAAACTGTAAAAAGGAACAAACGAGAAATCCTTTGTATTGCTGTAATCCCAAGTTTCATTCTCACATAAATCATTTACCGCCTTGATAAGTTCATGATTTTTAGTCGTTAAAAGATAGGCGCCTCCTCTAGAAAATCTTAATCCAACCTCGATAATTTTTGTTCCGCGATATTGAACATTACAAACCCCGGTGTATCCATTCATATTGGCTTGCACCCATGTAATAATATTCTCCGGTGGTTTATTCTCTGGAGAGATATACTTCCAGTCATCCGCAATAACACCGTGCTGGGTATCTGAGTATTTCATTGTCATTTGATACACTATAGTTCCCTTATGAATAAAAAAATCAGTCATCCCCTCCGTATCATCAATAAACTGTGACCACATCATATTAGGAATATCTTTATATCTTTTCAATTCTTCAAAAGAATGGATCTTATAACAGTTCTTACTTGAAGCACTCTTGTGTCCATATCTGGGTTTTATAAAAATAGGGAACTCTTGCAAATCATGGCGATTTTCTAATAAGTTTTCTAAAGTTCCACAGGGAATACTTTGACTTCTAGCAATAAATAACTTATCATATACAAATTGATATCCTTTATATTTCTTATGTGCCTGTCCATCAAAATCGGGAATGCATTTTGATATTCTTATTTTCCAAGGATCTCTATAAGGATTATAAATATTTAAAACACCGCACCAAACTTTTTCAAATTCCACAAAAAATTTCATCACTTTTTTATTTAAATCTATATACATATACATTATATAGATTTAAAATTCAAACTTTAACCTGTTGAAGATTTAAAATATCGTCTATTTTATAATTTTATGTAAGTACCCCCACGAAGTCTCAATACTAGATGCAAAGTTGACTCTTTTTGAATATTGTAATCATTGAGACTGCGCCCATCTTCAAGTTGCTTTCCTGCAAAAATTAAACGTTGCTGGTCAGGAGGAATACCTTCTTTATCTTGGATTTTTTGTTTGACATTTTCAATGGTATCGCTAGGTTCAACATCTAGTGTTATTGTTTTTCCCGTAAGTGTTTTCACGAAAATTTGCATATAGTATATCTATACATTTTATTTTAAGTTATTTTGAAATATTCTTAATGTTTGCATAGAATTCTAGAGTTTCCAATTCTTCATACAATCTCTCCATATTTTCACCTATAGAAAGAGTCCCGTGTCTTTCAAGTCCAATAATATCGTAGCCATTTAAACAATTAAAACAGTCTTCAGCCAAATCAAGACTTCCCGCCTCGTGGTATTTTGCATTTTTCCCTATTGAACCAACATTTAATTCTGGAAAAAGCTTTTTTATAGTGCTTAGTTCCGTATTTTCATCTATCCCCATATACGCGATTGTTTGTAATGGGTGAGCATGAATAATACATACATCCTTATCTTTATTACTGGGCTGAGTCTGCAATAGGGCATGTATATGAATCTCTCTAGAAGGTTTGTACATATTATTATTAAAATACAAGTCATAATTAAAAGGAGACTTCTTATTATCAAAAGACTGAAAAAATACTTTTACTATTTGTTCTTCTTCTAAATTATTTTTTTTGATAGAGCCTGGAGAGATATAAAAATAATTCTCATTTTTTGGTTTATAACTTATATTACCGTCTCTAATAGTTATCATTTTATTGTCATATAATTTTTTCATATAATAACAAACATGTTTTCTAAATTTCATAAATAATAATACATATGATATTTTTTTAAAAAAAAGTATAATTATATTTCTATATATTTCTATATATTTCTATATATTTATCATACCTATGTTCAATGCATACATATAGTTTTCCGTTATAATAATGGGAATAATACTAACAAATAATTTATTAAGTATTTTTTTAATAATATGATTTATAAAAAAACAACGAATATGTGAGAAAGAATACCCCTTTCGATATAATATTCTCCAATCGGTAAAACAAATTATTTTTGTTTTATTTGAAACCAAAAAAAAAAGTTCTATAAAATTTTCTAATTCATAAGAATCTTTTATTCTATACACATCTTCGTGTGGTCCTCTGTGATGTATTATCTGCAATGTTATTAAAGGTATATCTAGTTTCATTTCTTTTCGCACGTTTTTACAATGAATAATAAGAATATCGTCATTTGAATTAAAATATGTGTTGATTATTTCAGAAGTAAATACTTCATATTTTGTAGAACATTCTTTAATTAGGCAATTTAGTTTTTTCCTGTAGAAATAATCTCTCGGGCCTTTATCTATATGAGGAGTTTCAATATCTATATTGTTTATTACATTTGAAATTTCTCCGTATTTGTGATCCCACGTTAACATATTTTTTTGAATATTAATCCAACGCTTGTGAATATTTTTAAACTGTATTTCCTGATTAAAGAATAATATCACGCTAAAATAGGTAAATATATTTGTTATAAATTTGTCCTTTAATAAATATTCATATAATTTCATAAAATTACAATGGTAATAAATATGCTATAAATAATATTAATAATACCTAAACTTATTTAAATTTATATATAATTTTAAATATTGGTTGTATCTTCGGCCTGTTCAGCCTGTTCTTCACTCGTAACGATTTCATTAGAAATAATTTTAATTCTATTTAAACACCTTTCAGAGAAATTTTTATTTTGGTCCAAGAATTTTCCTAATCTCTCGATATATGAATTAAATTCAAGAGTCAACTTTTGTTTTTGACTTTCCAAGTTCATAATTAGATTTCCCACACTAAATCCCCGGGTTTCTCTTTCTGTTGCTCGAGAGATTTTATCATCAAATGAACCAATATCTTCGGCAAGTTCCCTTAAGTTACTTGTTGTGCAATTAATTAAAGAAAATATTTCATTCATGTCATATTTTGCGTAGGGATCTTCTATTTCTGCAGGTTCACCATCAACCGGCGAACCATCTTCTCCAATTGCTGCTGGATTTTTAATCATTGTCGGTGGGTAAGGAGTCATGTTTCTAAATTTACGCTCCTTTACAGCCTCTTTTGTAGAACCAACGGGAATTTCTTCAATGGCTAGGGCATTTTCTATTATACCATCACAGTATTTGTATAAATCTCCGTAAAGTTTTTTAATATATACATCTTTCATGTGAACAAAAAAATTCAAATCAATTTCTAAAGAACTTTTTTGAAATCCCAGTGTATCTAAAGATGTTCCAGTGTCATAACCACGTTCTTTGTCTGCTAGAACTTCTTTTTCAAAGTCTTTTATAGATAAAATATCACTTTCAAGATTACCAATAAATTTATCCATTTCCGCATATTTTGCATTGATTACATTTAATGTATCGTTATAACTATCAGAATCAATCTTGTCTCTTAGTGTACTGTCATTAGGTTTAATTGCTGTCATATATCATTATAAACGAATTATTTTTTTACAAAAAAAATAATTTGATTTAACATCAAAAGCAACAAAAATAATTGTTATCATCTAATGAAATATCCATTCCAAAGAAAAATCTTAGATAATAATAATGGTATATAATATTTAGATTTGTATTGAATTCAGTTAAAAGTCGATTTGAGGAGACTGAATTCCCCTTGATTCTAAAAAATCACGTACATCCTTGCCAATTTTTTTAATACTGCTGAGTCTTTTTTTAACATTATTGCACCGGTCCGTATTTATAATAGATTCACATACTTCCATTCTATTTTTTAATTCTTGGTTAAATAAAACAGCATTCTTTATTTCATCGGTAAGTAATGTAATATCTTGTAATTGTCTTTCTATGAGTGTATCATATCTTTCTATAAAATTATTAATACAAATAATATTGGCCTCGTCTACTTTAACTTTATTCTCTAACTGTTTATTTAATTCTTTTCTAACATTCATATCCTTTTTAAGTTCTTGTATTTGTACGTCTATATCATCAGGTTTATACTTCATAAAATCCGCTAAAATATTTCCCATAGTTTGTGACATTTAATTTTTATATATATTTATTATTTTACAAATATAATAAATACATTTAAAGAAATAGAATTAGAATTAGATAATGCGAGGATTGGTATTTATGGCAATTATTATGTCATCATACAGTGATATTGTTGAGAAGCAAGATCTGTACAGCGATTTTATGGATTATTCAGCCAGGTACAACAGAACTTATCAAACGTATAGTCAATACAAAAATGCATTTCATAGATTTTCTAAAAATATAGAATATATTAACAACAACAATTTTCCATTTAAATTAGATAGAAATGAGTATATGGATATGTCATTTGACTATTTTCATTTGGTCAAGAAAGGATATGTAAAAAAGTTAAGCACTAGCAGTAGCAGCAGCAGTAGTTGTAGTAAATATAAGTATGAAAATAAGGAACTACCCGATTCTCTGGATTGGAGAGATGTAAATGCGGTAACTCCGGTTAAAAATCAGGGTCAATGTGGAAGTTGTTGGAGTTTTTCCGCAACCGGGGCGATGGAGGGTGCATGGGCGATTAAAAACGAGGAGTTAGTGAGTTTGTCAGAGCAACTTTTAATGGATTGTTCTGTAGATTACGGAGACTATTCTTGTAATGGTGGAGAGATGGAATCGGCGTTTGAATTTGCGATTGATAATGGTATGTGTAGTGAAGAACAAGAGCCTTATCTAGCAAAAGATGAAGATTGTATGTACTGTAATCCGCAGATATATTTTAGTGATTGTGTTAGGGTAACTCCAAAGAATGAAATTCATTTAAAGGAGGCTGTTTCTAGGGGTCCGGTATCTGTAGCGATTCAAGCCGATACTAAAACATTTCAGTTTTATTCCGGGGGGATAATATCAGGAGATTCATGTGGTACGAATTTGGATCATGGAGTACTAATTGTAGGATACGGGGAAGAAGATGGGGAGAAATATTGGATAGTTAAAAACAGTTGGGGTGCATCGTGGGGGGAAAATGGTTATGTTAGAATTTCAAGAAGCGATGAAGAAAATACGCATGGTGTATGTGGTATTGCGATGCAGCCATCTTATCCGGTGGCTTATTAAGTTTAGTACGTTTTTAAAACCTTCCAATGAAGAGAGATTATATATATAAAGATAATTAAGATAATTAATGTATTTATAGATGAAGGATGAGGAAATAATAGGAATAATAGGATTATTAGGTTCGTTGGGTGTAGGTGCGAGTTTATTTCCACAGACATGTAAAATATGGGAGAGCAATGATGTAGGTTCAATCTCTCCGTCATTTATAATAATAACTACATCATCTTCAGTTTTAATGCTTATATATGCTACTTATTTTTTGGTATATCCTATGATAATAGCAAATTTATCTGTGTTTGGAAATTGTTGTATTCTTTTATTTTTTTATTGTAGGACAAAAACAGGTTGTAGAACAATGATGTGGGCATAATATATAATTATTAATTTAATAATTAATAATTATTTAAAAATTAAAAATATAAATAAGATAATAAATTTAGTTGGAGTAAGCAAGACCACCCATACCACTCATGATGCGAAGCACATTGTAGTTGACGGCGTAGATTCTTACCTTGGCGGTCATAGTGCCCTCAACGGTGGCGTTCGAGAGAACGAGTTGAAGAGTGGCGTTGTCAATGCGCGAGAAATTGCAGGTGCCCGAAGGTTGGTGCTCTTCAGGGCGGAGAGCGAACGAGTAGAGATTGACGCCGGTGTCGGGGGTGCGGGTGTGGTGTTGGAATGGTTGCACGAGGTCGAAGTAGGTACCTTCACGCTCAGAGAAGCGGTCTTGACCGTTAAGTTGGAGTTTAGCGGTAACAACAGGATTTTGGCCCCAGCAGTGCATGTTGAGAGCAGTTTCGGCGAGAACGAAGGTGCCAGCGTCCGATACAAGGGAGCCTTGCGCGGCTCCACCACCGTCATGAAGACCGGAGGTGGCCCAGCCCTCTGTGGAGCCGGCAGGCGCGTCAGCACCGGCGTTGTCAAAGAGGCCAGAGCCGTGTATCATTGTATCGAGAGAGTCACTGTTACCGAAGGCGTGGAAAGCATTAGGAAGAGCATCGTAGGCGTCGGTGTAGTTGAATGGTTGGGCGCCTAGAAGTTTGAAAAGAGGAGTTCCTGCGTCGAGAGACGAGCAGTAGTCAACGTTTTGGTCGGGTTGTACAACCCAGACGAGTTCCTTACAAGGGTGGTTGAAGTTGAGCTTGATCTTGTTCGAGGAAGAACCAACCGACTCATCACCAGTGAATTGAAGTTGTTCGATGAGGTATTCATGGGGATTTTGAGCCATGCGACGTCTCTCGTCGGTGTCAAGGAAAATGTAGTCTACGTATAGCGAAGCGGCGACAAGAGATTGCGAGTAGGCCGCGGTCGCCTTGGGGGTGCCGCTGGTCGAGGCGATGTCAGAGACAGCCCAAAGGCACTCATCAATAGGGCGGAGGTCAATGTTAATTTTTACCTCGTGGTATTGGAGAGCGATGAGGGGTAGCGCAAGACCAGGGTTTCTGCAGTACCAGAATTGAAGGGGAACGTAAAGAGTGGTCTCAGGAAGAGCTTTGCGAGGAGCGCAGGTTTGGCGAGGCGCGTCCGAAGAGCAAGGGGTGTCAACCTCAGCAAAGGTGGGGTCGGTGATGTAGGTTAGCGAAGTGGTTTGTCCAACCATGTTGTGGTAGCCAACTTCTTGTTCCTTAGATTGAGTTAGAGTGTTCCAGATGTGCATCCAGTCACCGTATTGACGGTCAATGCGTTGACCACCAATCTCAATCTCAACTTGCGAAACTAGCTGATGTCCAGGGAAATCAAGCCATCGAGCATAGTAGGCATGGTCTTGGCCAATTTCTGGTAGAGTTAGTTGCAGGTAAGTTCTGTAGGCAAGATCACCATTTCTTGAGATGGTGCAAGTCACCCGGCGACCGAAATCAGCTTGGCCGTTGAAAGTTTGTTCGATTGCTTCCATAGCAAAGTTAGTGTGGCGTCTGTAGGTAACTTTCCAGAATGTAATTTGTGGATTGCTCGTTAGATATACGTCTTGAGCTCCGTAAGCGACGAGTTGCATAAGTCCTCCTCCCATGATTATAATATTGCTAAAGAAAAAAAAATAAAGTTTTTATTTTAATTATTTATATTTAATTTAATATAGAATTAATATCAATATTTTCCTTCATAAACCGTTTCAAATAATCGTCTGCAAGTATCTCTTTTTTACCTTCATGATTTTTCTTAAAAATATAATTTTTATCTTTTTTCGATATGGACCAACCGTTTTCCAGTGCATTATAGATAAAAATCATTTTTTTAAAATTAACATGATTAATGTTTTCCATATCTAATTTATTTAAATTTATATTTATCGTATCCATTAATTGATTATTAGAAAAAGTAAATGAAAATTATTCTTAATTTATTAGAAATATATAAATATAAAAAAAAAAAAGAACTATAACATATGCCTAGTTTTAAACCAAAGACAAATAAAAAGATAAATGTTAAAGAAAAGGATACAATAACATTGGATACAAAACACCAAGAAATCACGGAAAAATTTAAAGTAGAAAATGAAGTAGATATACCTAAACTTAAAAAAAAAATAAGATTTTTAAATAAAAAATATACAGAGAATAATTTATCATTAGAACATAAACTTGATATTAAAGATGAAATAATCAGAATTAAAAATCAGATAAAAGATATTAAAAAGAATCAAAAGCAGTATTATTTAAAGAATTCTACTTACATTTTTAATTATTTTGAAGATAAAAAGGATATTGAAAATGGAAATACAAACACTAAAATCCTTAATTCATTTTTCAAAATAGATGATAAAAATTCGAAAAATACAGAAGAGTTAGACCGAAATAGTAATCTATACAATTATTTAAAAAATATAGATGATAGTTTTATTAGTGTAAATAATTTTATTTTAAATACTGATATATGTAAAAGTTGTAATAAAGGAGAACTTATTCCAGTCGATCATGAGGGAATAATTGTATGTAATAATATAAAATGTGGCAAACAGTTTCCATATCTTATAGAAAATGAGAAACCATCTTATAAAGAACCTCCTAAAGAAGTATGTTTTTATGCATATAAAAGAATAAATCATTTTAGAGAGATTTTGGCGCAATTCCAAGCAAAAGAGTCTACACAAATTCCAGAAAATGTAATTCAAGATATTATTCTTCAAATGAAAAAAGAGAGAATAAACCTAGAAGCACTCAATAATAAAAGGGCTAAAGATATACTTAAAAAACTAGGATATAGCAAATATTACGAACATATTCCTTTTATTAAAGAAAAATTAGGAATTAGACCACCTATTATGAGTCCTGAATTGGAAGATAAATTGTGTAATTTATTTATGGAAATCCAAGCACCCTATGCAAAATATTGTCCAGATGGAAGAGTTAATTTTTTAAATTACTATTATACTATTTCTAAATTATGTGAGTTATTAGATGAAAGAGATTTTTTACCTTATTTTCCTGTATTAAAAGACCGAGAAAAAAGAATAGAACAAGATGATATTTGGAAAAAAATTTGTAAAGAACTAAATTGGAAATTTATACCAACGCTTTAATGAAATAATAATTAACATATTCTATTAATTATGATTTTTTAGTTTTTATCGCGGAAATCCAACAAGATTGGCACCGATACCAAATCCTGCGCCCGAACGAGCAGAAGCCGCCATAGATGGAACGTAGGTGTCAAGAATAGAAAATGTGGCCGCAGCAGTAAGAGCAATTAATGCAACCTCTTCGAGTTTAAGTTTTTGTTTGGGTATTACAGAGGCAACTATACCAACCATAACACCTTCAACAAGGTATTTGATGGCTCTTTTAACTAATTCACCGAGATCCAATTGATTCATTATAATATTTGTAAAGATAAAATATTTTTGAAAAGTATTTAAATTTAATTTAATACATAGTATTAATGGAAAAAACAACTCCTAAATTAGTGGATTTATTAGAAGAAGATAATCCTCTACCCGGACAAAAATTTGTCTGTGTTTCCTTTGTTTCTCCAGAAAAAATTTTGAAGGATAAATCGTTATATTTTTTTGAAAAGTTCCTAAAGAACTGGGATTTTAGAAAATCACTTGAAAAATATAATCAGTTTACAAATTTTTTAGCATATAAATATAATTTATCATCGGAAGATGTGCAGAATGATTTAAAAGAATTTGTTAAAGAAGAACAAGAAAATTTATTAAATGATACCATAGAAGATGAATACAAGAATTTTATCGACCTTCATGAAGAAAAAATGGAAAACGACTTTAATGCAGAAAATGATTTTAAAACCAATGTTCGCGGAGTCAAGGTTCGTGGTGTATTTGAAACTCAAAAAGAGGCAGAAATAAGATGTAAACTATTACAACAACTTGACCCTAATCATGATGTTTACGTTGGACCTGTAGGATTATGGATGCCCTGGGAGCCAGATGCCTATAAAACTGGTCGTGTGGAACATATTGAGGACGAATTAAATCGTTTAATGCATGAAAAAGACAAAAATGAAAAAAATGCTAAAATGCATTTCGAGAAACGAGTAAAAAATGCTAAAAAAAATGCTATTGAAGAAAACAAAAAAATTGCTCTAGAAAATAACAATAAATTAACTCAAAATATTGACGAGCATGGAAATCTTTTCAGCGTAAATCAAGGAAAAGATAATGAAGTCCCATTACATGATGTCCGGAAAGAATTATTTGATGAAAGTAATATAAACCGCGATAGATTATTATGTGACCCTAATCATCCCAGTTTATTAGAAAGATCAAAAAGCATGCCTCTTCCTAGTACCCCCGAAGAAGAAAATGAAAAATCAAGTTCCATTGATGTAGATGCTAGTAAGAAGGTTGATTAACTTATTAGTTGATAATTACTTATATATTTTGTTGATATTTATTGACAATATATATATATATATATATAAATATGAAATCATTTGAAATAAATAATGGTATGGATCATAAACTATTTATAAAATATATTTAGATAAATCAAGTGCTAGAAAAAGAGCCACTAAAAACAGTGGCCGGCATAGACGTTCTAATAAAAAATTATAGTATTAGAATTACACAATTAATAAGTTATTTACCACCTGGATTTTTTAACATTAATTCTTGGCCCTGCTGATTTTTTTCTATTACTATTTGGATCATACATTTCATCTTCCTCATCCGAGTTGAGATCCTTAGATAGTTCCCAAAATTCCTTTGACCCTAACTTGAAATCACCATGTGGTTCCGCACGATACCAGAATATTTGGTCTCTTAATGAATTGCTCTTCGCATTATTATGAATAACAAGACACTCATAATTTTCTGTGCATTGATCCATAACCTGGCAGAAAGACTCAAATGTCGGAAACATTCCCGCATAGTTCTCATAGATTCTTTTACGATTTGCTATATATGGCTCCCTTAAAATAAACACATAATCAATATTTGTTCTTAAATTTGGAGGGATGCCAAGCGGGTATTGCATCGTGATTATCAACATAACTTTCCAATGACGACCGTTCATAAACAATAGACGCATCATTTTATCTTTTGTCCAACCCGCATCATATAAACAATCGTCCAAAATAACAAATGTCCGTCCATCTATATTTGATTTTTTATATGTTTCAACTTCCCTTTTTATTTGCTTTATTACCTGTTTTTGCCTCTTTAAAATGTTCTCCACAATCGCGCTGTTATATTCATCGTGAATAAAAAGTTTTGGTACATGTTTTGAATAAAAGCCATTTCCCGCTTCCGTGCCCGATATAACAGTCCCTATAGGAATATCCTGCTGATAATATAAAATATCTCTTACCAGATAAGATTTTCCAGTATCGCGACGACCTATTAATACGATAACTGGACCACTACTATCTTTATTCGCTTCAAATTTTATACTTTTCATATCAAATTTTTTTAATTCAAGGGTCATAATATAAAGAAAAAATATAAAATACATAATTTAAATACGCATAATTAGTTTAAAAATAGTTAAATTAATATATTTAAAAACCAATGACTAAATTGTTAAATTATCAATATACAGAGTCTACTTTAGAGAATATAGAAGCGCTGAACATAAAAAATATGCAAAAATACAATCCAATCTATAAACAATTTTTTAAATTATGTGAAAATAATTATAATAAAATAACATTAAATCAACACTATACTTTGTCACATATTTTAGAAAAAAAATCATTTTCAAGATATTTATGTAAAGTTACCAAAAATAATGAATTTCTAGAAAAAGAAACATTTGTAAAATTCGCTCCAATTTTAGACCCTATCAAATACATGGTTGGGAAATATGATAATAAAGATAAAAACCTATTTATTCTACCAACACTATTAGATGATACTTCTAAATATGAAAAAATGTGTGATTACAATAATTGTGCATACACCGATGGATTTTTTTCCTTTCTTGCAAGCAAATTGTTACATGAATATAAGTTTTTAAATGCCGTTGATTTTTATGGTTCATATCTAGCCAATCATAATAATATGATGATAAATATTTATGACGATATTGAGTTTTTAAATGATTCAGATGATTTTCATAAAAATAAAAAGATTTACTTTGATGTAGACGATTGTTTTTATGATGAAGTTTCAAACTATGATTCGAATCATAACAAAAAAAAAATAAATATTTCATCCGGAAAAAATATGGATGAAATCGAGGACATCAAAGATATCGAAGACATCAGTGCCATTGAAGCCATCGAATATCCTGTAAATGTTGAAATCGAAAATATAGTAGAAACAAGTGGAAAAGATACTTCTTATATAAATTTATCGGATCTTAGTGATTTAAGTTACAATTTCCTTGATATATCTTTAAATAATTCTAAGGAAGAAAGTGAGTGTTCTTCTATAACATGTTCATCTAGGTCATCACACACAGAAAATAGCAAGGAAAATGAAGAAGAAGAAGAAAAAGAAAGCGATGATTCTTGTGAAGAAAGTGATTGTGAAAGCGAAGAAGAAAAAGAAATATTTTCTTACATAAAAAATTTTCCGGTAAACGTTATATTTCTAGAGAAATGTAACCAAACCCTTGACTCCTATATGTTAAAAAATGATATGGAAGAACAGGAATGGGAAAGTATACTTCTACAAATTATATTCACGTTAATTACCTACCAAAAAGTATTTGATTTTACACATAATGACTTACATACAAATAACATTATGTATGCTGAAACCGACAAACAATTTATATACTACACTTATAATTCTAAAACATACAAAATACCTACATATGGAAAATTGTGGAAAATTATAGATTTTGGAAGGGCAATTTTCAAATTTAATGGAAAATTGCTTGTTAGTGATAGTTTTTCAATAAAAGGTGATGCTGCAACACAATATAACTTTGGACCATATTATAATAGCAAAAAACAAAAGGTAGAACCCAATAAAAGTTTCGATTTATGTAGATTAGGCTGTTCTTTATTCGATTATTTTATAGACAATATTAAAAATATCAAAGACCGAAGCGACTGTGACAACTTACAGTGCCTGATATTAGAATGGTGCGAAGATGATAATAATAAAAATGTACTATATAAAAATAACGGAGAAGAGAGATATCCGGAATTTAAATTATATAAAATGATATCCAGAACCGTTCATAAACACACACCAGAACGTCAATTAGATCGTATATTGTTTGATGAATATCGCGTATCAAAGAAAAAACTCAACAAAAAAGTCAAAATCATGAACATTGATGAAATTCCTTGTTTTGTTTAAATATATAATAGTACTTGTAATTATATATTTAAAAATCCGGCTCGTTGGTAAAGGCGTTTGGAATACCACTACCAACCTCTCCAACAGAATCGCCAAACATCGAAGATATTGAAGAAATATCACCCATTTGTGAAAGTACAAACTGTGCTCCAGAGGCCGCGAATAAAACATATATACTTTCATTCGCCAAATTTTTGAAATTGATTTCCTCCTTTTTAATTAATTTACTTTCAAATATTTTTATCGCTAAAAATACTAAAGAAATCAAAACACTACTCACTAAAAGTTCCTTCATTATTTTATTATCAATATAATACATTAATTTGTTTTTAACGAATTATGTAAGTGTTTCTATATCTCCTAATAATGATGGTTCATCGTTCACTTCTTTACTAGATTCATCTATTGAATCTATGGAAATAACATCTCCTAAATCTAAATTAACATCCTCTATTTTAAGTTTTTCATCGTCGTCGTTAGAAGTTGATTCTATTTCACTTATATCTAAATCATTTGAAAAACTAACACCCTGTTTTTCCGCATCATTCAAATCCGGAACTTCCGTGACTAACACGGGTTCTTTGGGTTCTTCGGATTCTTCGGATTTTTTTGTATTTTCCGTATTTTCTGCATTTAACTCTTTTATATCCAACATTACTCCATAATTATCATCGCTAATTACAATATTATCTGTATCTTTTAGTTTAATAGAACTTTCATTATCATTCATAACCTCCTCAATCAAAAGATTGGGATTTGTCTTACTTTCTAATGACTCTTCATTAGATTTAGATTCCATATTTTCTTCAGAACCGTCAACGCTCACCATATCATCCTCTGCCGGAATAAGTTCCTCTTCAACTTCCATAGTTTCTTCTGTAACCTCGTCAAGATAAGAACGTAATATAGTTTCTATTGGAATTGTATCTCTCACGGAATTCAAAATGCACTCCTTTATAATAAGTTCAATCTCTCTATTGTGTTTTTGCATTTCTAATGGATTAATATTCTTTTGAAACAGATATATATTCGTATACAATTTTCTCGCTACTGAAATATAAATCTTATGAATAAAATCTGCTAAATTTGGTATATCTATGTCTACCTTTTTTTGATTTTGACCCACCCTTATACATGTCAATGCCTTTAATTGAATAATATGCACACATGTAATTAAATCCTCGATATATCCACATTTGCTATTTTCTTTTATACGCGAAACCTCATTTTCAACTAATTCTTTATTCCATTTTGGTATTCTTGATAATAAATTTTGAAACGTCATTAAATATTTTTCATCCTCGTTGTTTTCTATACAAAGTTTATAAGCATCTTCATATATGGATTTAAACCCCTCGATAATAAAAGGACACAAAATAGTAACTAATCTTGCGGTCCATTCATTCCTCGATTCAGTTAAACTACTTATATTGTAATCGTCCATTTACATAAATGATATATTTTCTAAATTATAATCATTACGCAAATACGTAAAATTTAATAGAAAAAACATGGCTAATTTCTCATTTTTTATATCTTTTCTTACTTTATTGAAAATAATAAATAAACGGTTTCTCTTATTTGTATCTTTAATATTTTTTTTTAAAAAATTTAATATATCAATCCCTGAATATCCTTTATTATATAATTTATTTACTCTATCTATTAATTCTATTGATGTTGTTTTATTTGTTATATCTTTCAATAAAGTTTTAATAGAAATAGATCTTTGGTATTCTATTTTGTTGAAATCAAATGTTTTATTTACTAAATAATTATGCAGATTTACCTCCTCGTTTAAAATGACCGGCGGTGAAACATAAATCTCTGAAAATCTCGATAATATTGGTTTCAATAATTTATATTTATTTTCTACAACAATGAAAAATCTAGTAGTATTACTAAATAATTCTATACATCTTCTTAATGCAGATTGAGCATCTATTGTTAATTTGTCAGCATTTAACAAGACAATACTTTTGAATAATTTTTGAGAGTTGTGTATATTTGCTCTTGCAAAAAACTTCAGTTCTTCTCTTATAAATTTAATACCTTTTCCATGACCACAATCAATGTAAATTACATATAAATTTATCAGTTCTTTATCATTATAATAAATATCGCTTATAAAATTCTGTAGTATTGTCCGTTTACCGGTTCCCGACTCTCCATGAAATATAATGTGTGGTATCTTACGTGTTTGAATAAAATAATTTAATTTTTTTTTGATATCTTTATGAATATCTAATCCCATTAATAGTATTTAATACTATAATTTAAATACTATTTATACTTATTAATAACTACTTAAACTTTGTGTAAACGGATTATTTTTAAACGCTTGTAATAAATCGGGCTCAATTCTATCAGTGTTTGTGTTAGGTAGTTCTTGTTTTCCATGAAGTTGGCCATATGTCTGTATATCCGGAGAATACGATGGGCCAATTGTAGTGTTTGTTGTACGATAATTCTGGGTATCTCTCTGGGTTACAAGATCAGGATTAATTTGATTATTAAAGGTATCTATATTCCCAGATGGAGTGAATGAATACGTGTCCCGGTTCACATTGTTTCGTTGCGCGTATTCTGCATCCGATACTCTAACTCCACTATTATTACCACCAGAACCATAGTTCTCTACGTGAAAATCGCTTCTTTTACTATCCACAGTTCTTTTTTGATCTAATAAATAAGCATTTGAATTTTGCATACCGTTTCGTTGAATGTTCATGTTATACGGCTGACTTCCCGTCATCTCTCTAATGGTTGTTTTCGGTTCATTTTTTTGATATACATATTCTCCTCCCGCTCCGGCTCTTTCGACGTTTCCATTGATTCTTATATTTCCAATAACGTTATCTTTTTTTGTTGGTCTCAAAAAGTCCATAACTGGAGCCATAATTGCACCAATCGCGCCCCCGGCCGTTCCAAAAGTGTGTGTTTCGTCTACCGTAGAACGATTATTAGGCAATGTATTATAGGTTCCGCGTCCATTATTTGATTCTGTGGTGGGCGCCGTATTAACTCCTGTAGATATCCCATAATTTTCTTTATATGTATGAGGCCGCATTGAACCTTCATAATTTTCTGGTGCCATTCCTTTAATCATGTGCGCACCCCCCGCATTACCACCATAAGCCGAAAGCGTGCTAATTCTGTTCACATCGGGTAATATTTCAAGAGCACGAGTTGTTTGTCGTTTTTCTAAACCTGTCGTTGTAAGATATCTTTCGGGACCATTCATGTAATACGTATCGGGCTTATGTTGTTCCATTTTACCATAAATACCCCGATTTTTAATTTTTGACATTGCTGGACCTTCATGTGTTGCTAGATCATATGTTCTTTTGGGATTTGTAGATACACGAAGTTCATCTACCGATTTTGGCATCCAATGTTCTCGTGCACCCATCCCCGAATTAAAACCCGTATATCCTTCCCCATTCTTTAATCCCGGTGCTTCTCTTTCCTCTTCCCACGGTTTTGTATTGTTTTGTTGTAAACTAGTAGTTTGTCTAGATTGCATAAAATCATTCATATTTGGAGCACCGTGTGCCCACTGCATTGATTCTTCAGGCTTGAATAAAGGAGCAACCTCCTCTTTATTGTACGATTGAGAACCAGAACCCATTTTATTGTCTAAAATACTTTCCGCCGTATTATCTTCTAAATTAATACCTTTAATTTTGCTTCCAAAAAAAGGAGCCATATTATTATGTTTAAAATCACTTTGATTTACTACATCTCCACTTAAAGAAACAAATTTTGAGCCCATAAATTCCTCTTGTTTTCCATGTAAATCATCATGCGTTATTCTTTCGGAGCTTACCTCTGTAATTGGGTCTACATTTGAATTGTCCGTTGACCGATATCTTCGACTTTCTACATTATTTGATTCATAATGATTAATTGGTTTTGTATATTTTTGCTCCTTTGTCTCAGGGTAATTTGTAAATCTCTCTATCGATGGTTTTTTTTCGCTATTCATAATTGTATATACACCTGTGGCACCAGCTAAAGCTATTAGTACTTCCATTATATATATGTTACTATATTTTTTGATAATTTTAATGTTAAAACTAAAAATAAAATTATCTATTATTTAAATTTTTCTCAAAATTATTTTTTTGTTGAACTCTAGAACTTATATTATTTGCAAATGTAATTACAGACTTTGATTGATAATCATGAAGTGGCTCCTCCCATCTCTCTATATTTTTGTCTAGAAAACTCCAAGCAGGGTGCGTCGCTCTCGATTGGTCCGTCATCATATTCACACTAGAATAAGGCAAATCACCTTGCTTCACCTTTTCATAAGTATATTTTGTTTCGTCCCTATTTAAAGGACGATCCGCTCGCCTTAACTTATTTTCTAAATCAATCATATTTGGAGTAAAATTTGCCCCCCATTTTTGTAATCTTATGTGTGGATCATTGTGAAAAGGCATATTAGTTCCTGGACCAGGCATAGTTAATACATATCGACCACTTCCTGTTGATTGTTGTAATTCTTTTTCAACTCTCGCTATATCATTTTTAATACTTGTCAAAGCCATATATTATTACTTAAGAATTTATATTTGGAAATGGTCTTTCTTTTGTACTTATCTCCAAATCCGCCGGAAGAACCATTCCAGGTTTCTTAAAAAACTCAACCTGCTTTAACGGTGTTAATTTTGGAAATGTTGGAAACTTGGGATTTACTAAATTAGTTGAACCAATTCCTCTTAGTGCAGATTCAATATCCACCGAATTACTACTTAACATTGTTCTGTTTATCTTACTCGGTGGAGCAGAACCACCTGATGGAATTGCTGGTAAATAAGGTTTTCCATAACTATACTCTGTATTTAAGTTATAATCCTGAAATCTCCTAAATTCCTCTTGCTCTAATTCATAGTTCCCATAAGTATTTTTATTTCTGGTGGATGTCATTTATTTATATAAATAAACAATATAAATTATATTAAAAATATAAAACGACATTCAAGCCTTTACAATTTTCTCTATTTCATTTATAGTTAAAACAATACTCTCACAAATGTTCTTGTTATTTGAAAAATAAGTTTGTATACACTTATGCAGCAAATGAAATGTATCATATGCAAATAATCTAACAATTCCCCATTCTGTATCTGCATTATCAAATAATGAATTACTATCGCAAGAAACTTTAAATAAATCATCAAAAACCTTTTCTTTTTTCAATTCCTCATATAATGCAAATCGTTTATTTGCTATCAACTCTTCATCCCAGTTATTTGTTCCAAATACCATAAAAAAAACTTCTTGATAATCACTTAAATTATTATAACTAACGTCTAAATTATAGTTATACATCAATAATTATAATTTATTTTTTTAAATGAAAATTTAATTAATTTGTTTCTTGGTGTACTCTCTACTCGGTAAACCACCTCTTATCCAACCATCTGAAGCAACACCCTCAATAAGATTATTTGGATTTTGTACTTTAGTGGCCACTTCCGGTATCATTGGAGTATGCTTTAAAGGAATATACGATTTCTCTGATAACTGTGTTGCTGTTTTTCTGTGTGTTTCTTGAACACCATATCTTAGTTTTGTTTCTAGATTTGGATCCACCTTACCTTTACCTAAATATGGAACCGTTAAATATTGTCTTTCTTGTAATGATATCTTTCCCTTGTCATGTATTAAATTCTTATCAATCAATAATTGCGAATTAGTATCGATATTCGTTCCTTTTAATGCTGTACTATGTGTCCCACTATAATTAAACATCGGTTGTTTCAACGCTTGAGATATTCCCGACCGCATTTCATAATCGTTCGCATAAAGATTTTCCAATTGGTAATTACCCAATTTTGTATTTTGAACATTTTTTTGACTAAGATCCGATACATCATTTCCTATTCTAGATAAACCATTAAACATGAAATCACTTCTTTGCATATATAATCTAAAAATATAATATTTTTATAATATTAAATTTTTATTTTGGAACTAGAAGTGAACCATCCTTTGTCGATTTTAAATCACCGTAAAGAAAGTTTTTAAAAGACTGCTGATCATTTGGTATTTCTGTATTTGCCGTTGAATAAAAGTTTCTCATCGAATAATCAAACATAGTATTATTTCCTAAATCCTGGAATAATTTTTTTTCTATTTCAACGTTGTTATTATTAATTTCTTTGATCATTTCTTTCGTTTTTATATTTATTTCATTATTCATATCATCGTGATAAGCCGGAGGCGCAGGTTTTCTTCCGGGATTATCTTGATAATCTGTTAACAAAACATTACCAAGAGGATTATTAGACGTGGGCTTCTTATATTCCTTAACTTCTTCATCCAATAAAATATCTTTTTCGGTTTCTATTTCTTTTGAACCACCACTTGTAAACTCTTCTAAAACATTTGATTTACTATATTTCACTACTATTATTACTATTAGAACAGAAATCCCAATAAATAAATGTTTATAGGAGTTGAATATAATAAATCCTAAAATAGATAAAATTATTATTAATCTAGACAGCGAATTCAATTTTTGATTAAAAGACATAAATTCCATTGGCCATAATTCACTAATATAATCTGTATCTACTAAAATAGCAGGATCGTTAATCCAAAAATTTATTGTCATTATATATATGATTTGTTATTTTTTTGTTATTAAACATTAATTACCTTTCTTCTTCTTCTTCTTCTTCTTTTTCTTATTTTTAGGCTTTGCTTCTTCTACATTATCAGATATATATGATTTATCTACCTTTTCTCCCGTAACAAATTTATTATCGACCAGTTTTCCACTATTTTTTCTTTCATCTAATTTTTTTTTTAATCTCTCTTTCAGTTTCGCGTTTTTTAAATTCGAATTCAAGTTATTTTGCATGGCATTTAAATCTAATTTTCCCTTTCCTTTCGGTACTCCAGGCATACCCATATTCTTAAATAGTTCATCCATATTCTTCATACCCGGCATTTTTTTCATTTTTTTTAATATCTCTGAAGCCTCCTCTAACAATTCACTTTCTTTCATCTCTCCACTTTTAAATTTATCTTCTAGTTTTGTACTTATAGATTTCACAATCTTCATCAACTTTTGAGGATTCTTTACTAAAGACTTGAACACTCCATCCATATCTTCAACACCTTTCATATCCTCTTTTAGATCATTTGCGGTTTCTTCTGCAATTTCTTTTGCTAAAGAACCTATTTTCCCTTCCATTAAATCATTTATATGTTCATGCATATCCTCTGCCGATGGCATATTTTGAGATACGTCGTTATCAAATATATTACCCATATTTGATATTGTTTCTTCTAATTTTGCTTTGAATTGTTGTTCATCTATTGCTTTAAACATATCAGCAGAATCCCCAAAAAGTTTTTTAGAGTCCACATCATTTACACAAACAAAAAGAATGATTTGTAAATATTTCCAAATAATGTCCTTCGTCTTATCGCTTATGTTCGTTTTCCAAATAAACTTAAAATTTATCTTCGGTAGAAAATTTAACTCTTCTGTATCCTCATTAGTAAAAATATCCTCGTTCTTGTATAAAATATTAAAAAAATGTTTTGGATAAATATTTTTACAATAATCAAATAAATCTTTATATTCCTTTTCGGTTAAATCGGTGCTTAAATTGTACTCAGGAAACGTTTTTCTCATATCATTAAAAAAATCATTTATTACATCCTTAAATTTATTCATTGGAGATACGTTGGGTTCATTTGTATCCTCCTCCTCTTGTTCCTCCTCTTGTTCCTCCTCTTGTTCCTCCTCTTGCGGTTCACCCTCCTCTTGCGGATCACCCTCCTCCACTGGTTCTTCGTTATTTACGGGTTGTTTTTCATCCATATAAGTAATTTAATTTATAATGTTTAAATTAAATTACTTATTATTATTAATTTATTCTTTTTGTGCTTTTTTAATAACGTACAAAAGAGATAATTTTGATACAGTTTTTACATATTTCATCCATCTCGATTTTACATGATCCGAAAATTTATGTAATTCTTTTCTTATGGTATGTATAGTTTCCAGGGCTTTTTTTGCATTTACAAGTGCCCCATCTTCTATATCCCACGAATAATCTTTTTCCGCAAAAAAATTAAAATCACCATCGTCAATATATTTTTTATATCTTGCGTATATCTGTTTATAATATCCCGTAATAAATAATATAGGATTTAATTTAATAAAATTACAAACCAATTCACAACCACCTCTTATAGTTTTATGTGTTTTATTATTTTCCTCTTTGAATAGAGATACTGTCCATTCCATCCACTCTTTATAATTTTTACAAAATGCATTCAATATTGATTTTTCGTCTATAACTAAATTATTCATATTAATACTATTATTAAATATTATTTATATTATTTATATTCTTTTATTTTGTTTTACCTCTAATTCTCTGTCTTGTATTAGTTTTTCCATATCTACTCCATTTGTTCCTATCTTGTCTGGAACATAGTTATCAGGTGGCGTTTCTATTGAAGTCTCTGATAATGGTGTACAATAATTATGCATTTGTCTAACTCCCCCAGAACCCTTTGCCGACAGTTCATCCGAACTCATGTCGTAGTCGCTATAATTGTCAGAGTGAACACCAAAAAGACTATTTTTATATATGGCATAACAATCTGGCTCGTCGATTTCCGTAGTTTTACCAGAATTTATCTTGCTATTTAAATAATCCATTATATCATCCCCCTCTATTATTTTATTTCCGCGATTTAACAACAATAAAGATGGAACCTTCGTTATCTCTTTCGGTAACTCCATTTCCGTTCCATTTTCTAATATAACCACTATTATATCTTCTTTCATTTTCCTCTTATCAATACATATATAATGCAAATCATTTCTTAATGGATGTTTCACTATTTTTGCAAGCGTTCTCTCACAATTCTTACAAAAATTACTATAGAAAAATATTGAATTCATATTAATAATAATTTATTTATTCTTTTTAAATTAAACATATTTAATATTAAAAATTGAACATATAAAAATATATATATCAATATATAAATGAATCCAAGATTAGATCGTGTTTCTCAAAATGAAAATAAACTTACACTATCATTCACAAATACTAACTATAGTATTATAAATGCTTTACGTAGAACTATAATATCTGATATTCCTGTTGTTTCTTTTACTACATTTCCTCACGAAAACAATAGGTGCGAAATCTTTAAAAATACTAGTGGACTTAACAATGAAATAATTAAACATAGACTAGCATGTATCCCCGTACATTTGGACCCCACTAGTAAAACATATGAAACACTTAAGGTTGTTCTTAAGAAGAAAAATGATACAGACCAAATTATGTTCGCAACAACTGGTGATTTTCAAATTTATGACACCAATACGGATAAACCCTTGTCTACCGCCGATAGAAATGAAATTTTCCCACCCAATGAAATTACTAAATATTTCATCGATTTTGTTCGTCTAAATCCAGAAATATCCAAAGAAATCCCCGGAGAAGAAATACATCTTGAAGCCATGCTTGATATTAATACTGCTGTAAAAAATGGGTGTTATAATTGTGTATCTACTTGCAGTTACATTAATACTCCTGATACCATCCGCGCAAATGATATATGGATCACTAAAGAAAAGGAACTAAAAGCCTTAAAAACACCCAAAGAAAAAATCGAATCTCTCAAAAAAGATTGGTTCCTATTAGATGCAAATCGTATATATATTGAAAATAGTTTTGAATTTACGATTGAAACTATTGGTATTTATTCTAATGAAAATATATTTAAAATGGCATGCACTGTTCTGCTAAATCAACTTGAGGAATTAAAGGATAATATTACCAGTGGTTCTGTTATTATCAATCAACCGATGTCTACTACCGAAAATGAATACGAAGTTATATTGGAAAACATCGATTTCACTATCGGAAAAGTTATTGAATATTATATGTATGAAATATATTACAACCAAAGAAGTGTTCTCACTTTATGTGGTTTTTATAAAAAACACCCTCATGAAAATTATTCCATCCTTCGCCTTGCATTAACAGAACCTAGTGATAAATCTATTGTGAATGAATATCTTATTACTTGCATCGAAGAAGCAAAGAAAATATTCGCCACCTTCAATTCTAAATTTTAATTAACGCAAATGAACCGCGGATTTCTATATAATCTCGTCGACCAACCCAAACCCTAAACACGTTTCTGCATCTAACCATAAATCTTTCTGCAATAAGTAATTTAAATGAGCAGATTTTAATTTCGTACGATTTAAATAAATATTTCCTATGATGTTCATCAATACCCCCATATTTGTCATCTGATCCTGGAGTTCATTGTATTTTCCCGAATCCGTACCAGATAATTGATGTATTAACATTAAAGAATTTTTTGTCATGTACCTCTTCTTACCCACCACACTTATCAATGTTGCCGCACTCGCCGCAAAACCATCGATATAAGTATATACAGGTGTTTTAAGATTTTGAATTACATCTAATACATATAATGTATGATACAAACTACCTCCCTGACTTTGAATATGCAAATGAATTGGTGGTGGTTTTATTTTATACTGTAAATGAAATATTTGCGATTTCACATCTAAGTCATTTAACCTATTTTTTAACTCATAACAACTTCTTTGGGAAACCGGACCGTAAAAATATATTTCATTATTAATATCGTGGATTATTCCTACCTCTCCACTTACCACATCTTCATTTAAAAATATCTTTTTCTGTATGTCACTCTCCTTTTTAATATACGGTTCGCGCTTTACAATATCCGCAGATTCATCCTTATTTGTATTGAACGAAGAAGTCATCCCGATAAAACTACCTAAAGCTTGCCGACGATTTATCGAAAAACTGTCGGACCCCAAAAAAAGCACTGTTAAAAGTACTTGCTTTAAATACATTTATATATATATATATAAAGGTATTTAAAATTATTCATAGGATTGTAAAATTCGTGCTGATGGATCCTTAATATTGCCACACCATTTAGGTAGCCATAAATAAGGTATTGTTTCTTCAAATCCACCATAATTATTCGAGAAAATCTCTCGATAATATAAACTTTCTTTTAAATATGGTACATTGTGAACACATTTTTTAATTCCCTTGTAAAATTCCGCGTCTGATATTTGTTTATCAACTTTCCTTTGAATAATCGAATACCAAGATTCACTCTTTGAAGATACTCCATCGGAAAATGCCTCTTTCGTTCTCCAGACAATGCTACTTGGTAAATCATGTTCAAATGCAACCCGCAAAAGAAACTTTTCTACTCCATTCCATCTCGCCGGTATTTTTAATTCCGGATCTATGGACATGTAATAATCTATAAATTCCTTATCTAAAAATGGAACACGACATTCTAATCCCCATGACGCTATTGATTTCTCCCCGCGCAATACATCAAAATAGTTCAAATCCTTCAACAATCGAATCGTCTCCTCGTAAAAACTCTCTTCACTTGGTGCATTTCTAAAATATAGATAACTCCCGGATGCTTCATCACTTCCTTCTCCACTAAATAACACCTTAATATCAAAGTTCTCTTTTATATATTTCGTAAGTAAAAACATCGGGATACTCGCTCTAACCGTTGTTGTATCATACGATTCAATATGGTATATAACACTGTCTATCGCATTAAACATATAATCCTCATCTAATATTAATTCATAATGTTCAGTGTTAAGATGCTCGGCAACTATTCTCGCATACTTTAAATCTTCACTCCCCCTCAACCCTACAGAAAACGTCTTCAATGTATCTCCCTTGTTATATTTTGTTAAAATCGCTGCAATAATACTACTATCTAACCCACCCGAAAGCAAACAACCAAACGGTCGTTCCGTTAATAACCTTCTCTGTACTGACGCCTCCAATTTTTCACGGATTTTTATTACTACATCAACATGAACCTCCAATATTGTCTTATATTCATAATTATAAAATCTCTTTTTTATACCACCTAATTCCATATAGCAACCCGGCTCAAACTGCTCCGCCTCCAAACATAATTTATTTAAACACTTTAACTCACTACCTATAACTACCTCATCTTTGTCCGTTCTCCCTATATATAACGACCTTACTCCAAAAGGATCCCTCGCAACATACTTTTTATCCTTCTCTAGATCTATCAATATAAAAGCATAATCCCCATTTAATCTATGTAGCGTCTCCTCTATTCCATATTTTACATAAAGATGAATAATAATCTCACTGTCACTTTTCGAATACACCGAAAAATTCTCCTCCTTCATTATATCATCATAATTAAATATCTCTCCATTACACAACAAAATAATGTTTGGATACATCTCTAAATTTATTGGTTGACTACCTTTATCCGTTAAATCATTTATACAAAGACGATGAAACATTAAATACATAGAATCTATTACTAACTCTTTTGTATTATCCGGCCCTCTATGTTGAATCTTATTTCCCTCCGCAAATAATGTATCACGTAATTCTTGTGTAATTGTACCAGAACCAAAAAAACCAAATATACCACACATTAACTATCTATATTGTTATATTTTTATATGCATAAAACAATATCATTTATAAAAAAGAATGTAACAACGAAGAATTAAAAAATGAATGGAGAATAATTATGACTTCAAAATACCCCTCTGATTGTAATTATATAATAAATGAACCCGAAAACAATTTGGAATTTTAACTTAAATGTTTTCCTTACATTTTTTTATTGTTATTTTCCCATTACCTGAAGGATCGCTACTAGATGAATAGATTAATTCTGTAAAAGGAACTTCATTTTTCCATTCCAAATAAAATTTGGACCATATTTTCTCACCAAATATATTTATCACGATATATACACGGTAATCTTCATAATATTTATAGTTAAAACGACCGTCATCATCTGGAAAACACTGTCTACTGATTTCAATCATCATTTGTTCGTTCTCAATTTTAATAACTTTTGGTTTATTATCTATAAAGTACCTACTGATTTCAACCTTCATTCGATCATTATCAACAATTGCGGGTTTAGGTTCAAATGACCGTGAATCTTTTAAACCTGGTTCTTTATCAAAATATTTTGAAATGAGTTCTTTTGATATATAAAGTATATGCTCACTGGCTTCCCTTTTAAATTCTGCGCTCAGTCGTGGTGTCATAATAGTATGTATACATAAATAATGTGATATATTTAAATTCAATTTTTAAATATATAGGTGTGTATCTTTACACGTAAATAGGTCATAAACTTAATTTTAATTTTTTAATAAAATCTCTCTAACTTTCTTTTACAAACCTAAAAATATAATAAATAAAAAAAATTGAATCGATTTGAATACTTATATGATACGTATTCAAATAATATGACTTCAAAAGGACCTGAAGAATGTAAACATGACAATCGCAGCATAACATATGAGAGCGGCGCCAAATACGAGGGTGACTTGAAGGATGATAAGAGGCATGGCAAGGGCACCTGCACTTGGGCGGACGGCGGCAAGTACGAGGGGATAATTTACCAAAGATATACATGACTTAATATCTTTGGATTGTAATATCCATCACTCTTTCGCTTTTCCTTGCGAATCGCCGCTGCACGACTCTTTACTCCCGAATGTCTCATGAAATAACGCTGCATCCTTTTACGTGTTCCGTGATCACGACCTTTGTATAATTTTAACGGAGTTCTATCCTTGTATTGTTGATAATCCTTGTGTCCAAAATGTATCTTTCTAACCGTTTTATTCTTTTTATCTCGCACATAGGCTGTATACTTTTTTTTCCGTGGACCACGCTCAAATTTTACAATACTTTCCTTCATTAATATATACACATATTTATTTAGTAAAATTAATTTGTTTAATTATACTAAATGAAAAAAAAAATAAATTTAAAATTAAATGAAAAAACCTTTCAAGGTTTATTGGGAGCATTCACTATTTTCTTTTTAATAATAGTATTCACTCTATAACATAATAATTTTATTCTATATTATCCAAAATTTCCTCGACCACCTCTTTAACTTCCGTTTCCTCTTTTGGTTCTAATTCTGCTTTCTTTGGACGATTCTTATAATTCAACACAAACATCTGCTGCGATTCATGTAAACTGTTAAAATACTCAAATACTCGCGTTAGTGTCATCGTTTGTCTATCTTTTAAAAAGATCTTATGCAAACTAAACATATGAATTCGATACTCATTCGGCCAATCCTTTACAGGCTTCTGCTTTTTTACGTAACATCCCACATAACTCTTCCACAAATTATGAACATAAGATGTAATCTCGTTCTTATAAGATAAATATTTATCCGCATCTAGCGGAAAATACTTCAAATATTCCGTGATTTTTTTGTGTTTTCGAAGTGTTAAATACTGATATTTTGGTTTAATTTGATTACCCCTTAAACTTTTTAAATATTCATAATTAGAACAACGAATCTTCCAACGACAACCATCATCAGCCTTAATTACAACTCCTGGCATACAAGACATTCTATCAAAATCAAACTGATTATACCTAACCCAAGGATGAAATTCTTTTTTAAACCACTCTGTGAAAGGTTTTTCTTCATCGTTATTATTAGAATAGTGCTCTGTAAACTTACAACACGAAAGAGCCTTGATATCTAACATTTCATCATCCGTAAGAATAGTTATAAGCGTTCCACCCTCCGACAACCGCTCGATATTATAGACTTCGACACAATATAAAGCCGGGGTTTTGTGTTGATTGATGATTAAATTTTCAGGATGTTGCATTACAAAACTATAACTATACTTTTTAGGCAAATCATCAAATTCCAAATTACAAGAAAGACACGCCTCCAAAAACATCTCACGAAAAGTTTTAACACCGGGTTCTTGAACATACGTCGCTCTACCGCCAATATTACTACGGGTTGCCATTTCCCACTTTTCATTAAATACATCATAAAACAAATTAATCATTGTTCCCTCTATCATCTCTTCAATTTGAAGACCACCCTCCGGTAATTGAACTCCTTCTAAATCTTTAGTATTAATCTTAGTAGATTTAAATGGAGAACATGCAACAATATAATCATTTTTGTCTACTACCAAAGAACGATATCTTCCATACTTTGTAAAATCTGATACTTTTTCCTTTTTGTATCTTAAAATAAAATGATTTTCATCCTTTTTATTTCTGTACACTTTCATAGAATCGTCCATTTTAAGACGACTAATATCATCTTTGCTTATAGTTATAAGTGTCATGTGATACAAAAATATAAGTGAATCTCTTTAACTAATTTATAAAATGTTTAATGATAATTTATTTATTTCTACCTTAAATATAAGATATGTCGGAGAGTTCAATACAAATCCAATTAAATGATATAATTCAAATAAATTCACCAGAAAATCCAGTTTTTCATAATAAAATCTTCATTGTTATCTATGCAAGTGAAAGTAAGATCAAGATAATAGATTCTCCTGTAAATTTTTTAGAAACGAAGGAAGATTCTTTTCAAGAATTTAATTTACCAATCGAAGATGGTAATTTATTAGATCCAACCATAGAAAGTATTGACTTATTAAGTAGAGATGATAATCCTGGATTTGCGATGCAAAATAATTTAACCCCGAACACATGGATTGATATAACTTTTAGCGAAGAAATACCATCTATCATTACTGGAGAGATTACTAATTTAGAAGAAGATATGATTGAAATAAAAATATATCCTTCCAATAAGGTTATTTACATTGATTTTAAATATCAGGGTATACCCGATGATTTACCTATAAAAAGTATTTTAATCCGCGAAAAACCAAAAGAAACAATACTTGATACTACATCAAGGGCTGAATTGGGAGTATCGCAGCAGGAAGGTGTTAATCTGGATGAGGAAGAGGAAAAGGCCAAAGGAGAAGATGACAAGAGTGAGGAGGGTGACGAGAGTAATGAAATAGAACCGGAAGAATCAAAAATAGTATTGGTCGAGTTGGATCAAGTAATATTAGAAGGAGATGCAATACAATTTGGTGAAGAACTTGGAGAGATTTATCAAGAAGTCACCGTAGACGAGGCAAATAAAAGATATTCAATAGACAGCCAAACAAATGATTTGATGGATGATATGATTTCCAGAATACCTACTAGAGAGAGAACACCAGAAGTTCTTAACTATTTACATTTGCAAATAAATCGTTTCATAGAACTACGTAAGGAGTTTTCCAAGTTCGATGAAAATGGAAATGCAAATATGCCAAATTATAAAGGAGTTAATAATAAACCACTTATCACAGAACTGAAAGATTTCAAAAAGAAGATACCATGGTTAATACCAGTCGCTAAAAATAAGAGAAAGATATATCACGGTGAAACAAATGAAACGTCTATTACCGGGGAAAAAATATACGCCCCTCTAACGGATGAAGAATATAATGAAATGGACATACAAAATAAATTAATATCAGATGAAAATTTAAATGAAAATAATTATTTAAAACAATACCGTAATGACAAACAAAACACATTTAATTATAATGAACAACGCTATAAAACATTAGTTAAAAGGGTAACTAGTTTATACACACCATTTAATAAAACCGAAAATAATCATGATATTATATACGAAGCAGAAGTACAATCTTTGTTAAATGTTTTAATAAACAATCAGGAAGATTACGATTCATTTGCCGTAAAAGATATGAATATTAAAAAAACTAAATTTCTTATGCAAAATTATGTTCCATCTATAGACCTAATTAGAATGGATGCATTGAATAATACATATAAAGTAAGTATATCTAATAAGGATACATTGCAACTATTATCTTTTATGATGTTACCAAAAAATGTAATGAAATACTCAAAGGCCTTTTTACATGAATCCAATATCCTAGAAAAAATGGAATTAAATTCAAATCCATTTTATTACTATAAATTATTAAATAAACATACCGCACCAAATACAATAGATATTAATAGTTTTGAAAATAAAAAAAATTACGATAAAGTAAAATTCTTATCTACCATAACAGAATTTACATTAGATTCATCCATACAAGATGAAGATAAATACGATAAATTTTTGAACACTATTGTTCCAAAAATAAAAGACCTATTTTTATACACAAAAAATTTTATCGATGGATATTCCGTAAGAGCAATTATAAAAGAAATGGAACCATTCCACGTTTATGGTGAAGACATAACATATCGACAATACGAAGAGTTTAGAACATTTTTAAAACTACAAATCATTGAATATAAAAAAAATTTTGTGCAAAAATCCAAGGATTTCAAAAAAATACACCCTCGAAACGATAAACAAGAAGTACATCCTTTACCATTAGCCGTTAGTAACATAAAACACCCGCTTAATGATAAACTAATGGATTCATATGTATACGAAGAATTATATAATGTCACTACAAATAAAGATTCGACCGCTGAAATCATAAAAAAATTAATGATAGATAGTTTTCAAATGGCCAGTAATTCAAATACTTATGGAAACTTGGAATTATTTGGTATAATAGATATCGAAACCGAAATTAAATCTCTCGAGAATCAATTCTTGGAAGAAAAAAAAGAAGAGGAAGCAAAGGATGATTGCGGTGTGTTCGTTCTTGGGAAAAAGTACGAAGATTATGATGAATTACTGGAAGATAATGATCGAGATATATATTTCGATAAAAGTTATGATACAACAATATACGACATAATAGATAATTACAAAGAACAACAACAAACTATGGATAAAGATCAATTTAACATATTCTTAATTGAAGAATTGAAAAAAAATATCGGTCTTTCGGCAGAAAAAGCGAGAGATGATGCCGAGGCTATGATATTAGGTAAACGCCCGGTAAAAGAAGGGAATTATGCAATGTTAATAAATAGGGGCGATTCAGAGGATGAAAACGATCAATCCTTTTTCCGCCGAGTAAATAATAAATGGGAAAGAGACGAAGCAATGAAAGGAATATATGCAGATAATCAAAAAATATTCTGTAATATGAAATCCACCTGCTTCCAAATAAATAATGTTTGTAGTTCTAATGAAACCGCAGAAAATGAACTAAAGCAAAATGCAATTAAGTACATATTAAATGAATTTGATAAAAGACTAGAATTGGGTATTGATGAAATAACAGATAAAATTAAAAGAAACATACAAGAAAATGAAAGAATGCTAAAAGCCAAAATACAAATAGAAAAATTTCATTTGCTTAAACATAATAATTTCAAATTTATGCTCGGTGGTAATGTAGAAGACATACAAATAAAACAATCCCCATATGAAAAACTTAAAAACTTAATACTGGGTCATAATAATTTCTCCGAAAAACAAAACTATATTTTGATATTCTGCAATAAATTTACAAGAGAAAACATTCATGGTGAAAACAATTACTGGTTATACTGTAAGGATTCAAATATAAAATTACTGCCTATATTTTTACATAAATTAGCAGTGGCTTATTTTGATGGTACTTATGATTCAAAAATAGAAGAGATATGTAAAAATCAAGGAGAAATAAGTGACGATGAATCTTATTGGGTTGACCGTCATAGTGGATATTACATAAAAAATATAAGTTACAGCACAGATATGGGTTATGATGAAAGTGGATACGCAATAAAAACTAGCGATATTTTAGAGGATGAAAAAGAAATTCTCTTAGACAGCCCAAAACAGGATATAGACCCCATAAATATCAGTATTGACAACATAATAAATGCAATATCAAGTAATACAAGAATATTTATAGAAGGATATCGCGATTTTATAAAAAAGCATGTTAGTGCTTTACTTCCTAAAATAATAAATGAAACCATCTATGAAAAACTAAAGGTCCTCGCAGAAAAAAAGAATAAAAAAATTCAATCCTATGAGTTATCTGTCAATAAATCACTTATGATTCTAACCTTATCATTTATACACATATCTATCCAGATTTCAATTCCACCGGTTTTGACCAGAAATTCTTTTCCAGGATGTGTCAAATCCTTTTCCGGATATCCTTTAGATGGAGACAGCGATTACGGAGGTATAGAATATATAGCATGCGTTGCATCTAAAATGAAAAGTTCCAGTTCCCCATGGAATGGTATAAATAAAATGAAAGAAGTTGTTATTACTAGAGAAATTAAAAATTCTATTGAGAAATACATTATTAATTTACCAACTGTAATATCAAAATTAGAAGAAAAAACAGA
Organism: Fidelibacterota bacterium; assembly: GCA_002703375.1. Taxonomy (GTDB): domain Bacteria; phylum Fidelibacterota; class Marinisomatia; order SCGC-AAA003-L08. The sequence goes on from NZTO01000049.1 coordinate 77,057, forward strand.
ATACCTATCAAAACCAGAGAATCAAGAAATACCCGTAAGTGTGAATTTTAAAAAATGGATAAATTTCCTCCCACCTCTACAATCGGTACAAATACCCCGAGTAGATAATATAAGTAATGCATTTATACAATCATTCAAAGAAAATATGAGAAAGGGCTCAGAAAAACAACACGAACAATATTTAACCTTATACTCAAAAGCAAAAATGCTTACCATGGAAATTATCAAATTTATACAAAATATTATCAATTCAAAATCACCCGTACTTACCAATAATTTACTAGAACCCTTTTTAGAAAATGCTTGTTGTAATGATGGATTAGTTCAAGCCTATAATTATTTTATAAACGAAAATAAATCTATTCATGACAATAATACACAGATTCTATTCATAGAAAATATACTATACGATTATAATAATTTTTACACGGCACCAATGATGTTAGATTTAACGAACACAAAAATGTCAATAGTTAATACAAGTGAATATACGGAAGAATTGATATACAAAACATTTATACACTACGGTAATTTAAATAACGAAGACCCAATCCCTAAAGAATTGGAAATATTCTTCAGTGAAAAACCCGAAGAAATGAAGGACTATAAAAATTTAAAAGAACAAATAGAATTTTTGAAAGAAAATGGTAAAAATTTTACGTATGAGAGTTTTATGGACCTACTTAAACTACTATCAAATAATATTCCTCCGGAATATTCTATTAAAACCACACATTATCAAAGACTAGATGACCTTCTAAACTTTATTATAGATAATGAACAAAACATCCCCCCCCCCTTCACCAATGGCCTATTGAATTTATTGAAAAATCCGGAAAATAAAATGACGGAAAATGACAATGAACTGCAAATGTTTAAAGAATATCTATATAAAAGTAGCACTGAATTAATGGAATCAATTCGATTGTTCCTAACTAGATATTCATCAACTACTAAAAAGAAAGTAAATGAAACCGTTGATTTTTTAATGAATTTAAATATTTGGAAACCGTTAAACGAAACGATTCCAAATAATGACCATGATTACAGCAGAATATTTAGTTTCATGCATGATTTTGTAGATAAATTTTTTATCGTTTTCCCACAAATGATCAAAACAAATAATAAAAACACTAATATATCAATACCAAACCATTGGAATATGACCTATTCCGGAAAGAAAAGCATAGAATCTTTGATAGAAATGTATTATTCAAAATTAAATAAGTACATGAATAATGAAACTATCATATCACTCTTTCAATCTTTTCCAGATGAGATTGAACTCTACATAAAAATACTTGGAGAGATTCAATTCAAATTAGGAAATTTCATTGAAACTGGTTCCGATGTCATCTACGAATTTAAAACTTTTGACAAAAATCTTTGTGTATTGATTCATAAGTACGTTATTACTAGTTTAATATATGAGATGACTAATATACCAGATGTTGAAAAATTTGAATTTAAACTAGGTAGAAAAGAGTTAGTAGAAACGACGACATCTGTTTCTTTAGAATCGGATTCGCTAAAATTAGAAGAAATGGATTTCGAAGAAGATGTGCCAAATACAAATAAAGAGTTAATTGCAAATTATATTATAGATTCATGCTCTATATTTTCAATCACTAAAAAAAAAGTACTAAACTTTAGCCTGCAAGATATCAAAAAGAAAGTTAACGTCGAAAAAGAAAAGGAAAAACGTTACGAATTCACGGACAAATTAGCAAACATGGATAATGAAGAACGAGAATTAAATAACTTATTTAAAACTAGTAATCTGGGTGATTGGGGAAAAGGTAAGGAGAAGGGAATAACACAATATCAAAAAGATTTTTTTGATGCAGAAGTAAAAGATCGTGAGAAAAGAATAATGATTGAACGTAATTTAGCAAATAATCCAAATGTTACCGAAATGAATATAAATATTTTTGCCTTAGAATACGAAGAAGAACAAGCCGCTGAGGAACAAATAGAACATGATGCATTTAATATGGAAGATATTCCAGATGATGGTGATGCCGGAGAAAATGACTATTTTGAATATGATGGCGGAAAGTAATTATATATAAATTATATTTGATATATATATAATTATGTTTACAAGAACATATGTAAGAAACAATGTATTAACAGTATCTCTACTTTTGTTTATTGTTATATATTTTTCCATAAATATTTTAAAACCTAACTTTTTATACGATAAAGACAGTATTCTTAGAGATTTTGGTATTGGATATAGAAAAAAAACCGTACTACCATTATCTATTATTTCTATGATTTTAGCTATTTTATCTTATTTCATTGTTTTATATTACATTACCGTACCAAGAATTAGATATTGAATTGTTGGGTTAAAAATGGAACACCCTGTGTTCTCATGCGTTTTTTAATATCTTTTGCTTCTTTTTTCGCTGTATATTTACTATATTCACCTAATTCTAAAGACGAAGGATCTTTTGTCGCTTTCCAAAAACTGTTATCTTGTATTTTTTTATTAAATTTTCTAGTATTATTAAAATTACTATCTTCTTTTAACAATGCAAAATTTTCCGGATTATTTTCTGTAAATCTGTTATCAATCTCATTAAATTGTTTTGTACCAGATTGATTTTGTGTTTCTATTTCACTCATGGCCGCATTATATGCATCGGCTTGCATTTCTGCCTGACTTTTCGTATTATCATACTCACCCATGGGAATGCCAATTGATGTAAATATTTTATTTATAGGTCCAAATACAGAGTCACCCTTTACAGAACATTTCTCTTCAAGAACCTTTGTATAGGTAATAAGTATTGTCAAGAGACCGGCCAATGATATCCACATAAATTCTCCAAATAAGTCTTTTAATAAAATTACCTTATATAGTTTTGTGATTAAATTATATAATTCACTCTCTTCGCTTAATATATCTTGATTCAGTTCGTCTTCGAATTCTTGTTCATCAGACAATATATCTTCGTTGGATTCTTCTAGTTGTAAAGCTGCCTTTTTATTATCTTCATCTAGTTTCTGTAATCTTTCTATTCTTGTACGTAGTTCATTTATATCACCCTCAAAAGAATCATTATCATTTTGTAATTTTAATAATTCTGTGGTTTTATCTGTTCTTAATGATTCTATACGATTTATATTTTCAGTGATTTCATTAATTTTTTTAATTAATTCTGGCGACAAAGGCTCGCCTGTTTTTTCCTCTATTTCTTTTAATTCCATACTGATATCTGGTATACTTAAGTTATTTAATTCATTATTGGCACCACCTTTAATATCCTCTTTATTGGTAGAAGGAGTGTTTGCTGCTGCTTCGGCCGCCGGGGCGGCGGCTGCTGCTTCTTCGGCCGCCGGGGCGGCGGCTGCTGCTTCTTCGGCCGCCGGGGCGGTGGGTGCTGCTTCTTCGGCCGCCGGGGCGGTGGGTGCACCTGTTTTGTCGTCATCCATTTTAATAGGCTCTGCATCATCTCCTAATGCATTTATCATGGAGTTCGCAACCTTGATGTCTTGTCCTTTCCTAATAATCCTTTTACTTTTATCATCAAGTTCATCCTCATTTTCCTTAGGAATTTTTGCCTTTTCAATTATATCATCCGGAATATCCCTTATTATTTTTTCATAAATTGAAATATTAATAAATTGAGTAAATTTATCTACGTTCATCCCATTTACAAAGTGTTTTATATTTTTGTATCTTTTATCTAATAAAGTATTTAGAAGGTCCACCAAAGATTTTGATAGTTTTCCATCCTTTTTTTTTAATGCGGGATCATTTGGGTCATTCAATATTTTTTGAAAGAATGTTTCATATTTTTCAATACCATATAATCTAGAAGATATTTCATAGCCTATAGTATTTCCAAAAACACTTTTCCAATCCAAAGGCAAAAAATTTATTGTGAAAAATGTAGTTGAAAAAATTAACCCCCAACTTGTAACCGAAGAAATTAAAATGGATATAATATTTTTATTAGATACATAGCCACCACAATGTTTTTGTAAATTATCAAATAAAAGTACTAATATTTGAACAGTAATTAAAATTACTACATAGGAAATAGATGTATATGTTGCATAGGATGGCGTATGCTTCCATTTACTTTTTTTATTGCTATATGTAATCCCAAATTTTTGCAACACTGCAAATTTAGTCATTAAATATCCAAATGTTATTATAAAAAATGTTATATATAGAGTAGTAGGTGGGTTATCTGCACCTAAATCACTTATAGTTTTCATATCGAATCTATCCATTATATAATATGTATAAATAAATTAATTAATTTAGACTATTAAAGTATGGATAAACCAAATTTATTAGAAAATGAAACCAAATTTTTTTTATCTCAAAGTTTGAAAAAATGTAATAAATTTAAAGAAGAATATTACAATTATGTATTTAATATTGGTGCATTTATCTTTATGGTATTGGTATTTGGTATATTTTTACTCGTAAAATATCGCGGAAAAATGTCACCTACAGAAAAAAATGAAAAAGATAAAAAAAAGAAGGAATATATACTATCAAAAATAAGAATTATGCAAGACATAAAAAGACAAAATTCCCAGGATTTAATAACTAATTTACCGGCTTGGGAATCAAATGACGATATATTAAACAGAAAAATATATAGATAAATTATATATGAAAGAAGATGAAATTGTCAACCAGAAAGTTTATGATGCGATTAATGATTATTATAGATTGAAATCCGCATATGAGAATAGAATAGAAGACATGAAAAAAAAAATAAAAGCTCCTAAAGAAATAACAAATAAAATTACAGGCAAAACCACAAAGATAGAGAAAAGTATAGAAGAAAAAAGAAACGAAATAAAATTAATGAAACCTAAATGTATTTACTGTAATAAACCCGTAGGAACAGATTTTAAAATTACCGATAAATTGCTTATTGCAAAATGTGGAGCTGTAGAAAAAAAAGAAGGTTTTGAACCATGCAATCTTAATATTGAAATTAAAAAAGGAAGTATTGCAAATACTAGGACAGAATATTATAGATTTTTAAATGAAAAAAAAACAACAGAAAAAAATATAATTAATCTTAAATTAGATTTACTATTTAAATATTCTACAGAAGAAGAAACTTTAGAAAAATTCGAAAAGGAATTAGAAGATTATGAATACTATGTAAATAGTATTCAGTTTTCTATTGGAGAAATAGAGAAACACACGAATAAAACGGAACACAAGGCCAAAATGACAGAACTAGATGGACAAATTAAAAATTCCATTGAATTCATAAAAGATACTATTGTACAATATAAACAACAAAATGATACACAACTATTAGTAGAAGTAATTAACAAATATACCGATAATTTAATTCCAAACGTAGAACAACTTAGAGATATAAAAAATGATTATTACGATATTGAAAAAAATGAGATAACGGGTGAATATACTCTAGTGAAAACAGAGGTTAGTGTATCAAATATTGAAATAATTCTAGACAACGAAGACCCGGAGATAATTTATTTTGTTCAGTGATATATATATATGAACGTATTAAGTTATATAAATTGGTATGCATTTGTATTTTCATTTATCATTGGTATTATTTTTATGTACTTTTATAGCGAAGAGCCGGTAAAAATATACGTATATCCTACTGCTAAAAATTTTAAAAACGTACAAGTATTAGATAAAAGTGGAACTTGTTTTTCTATCGAAACAAAAGAAACGGCTTGTCCTGAGAATGATAGTAATATAAAAAAAGTACCAATACAATAATATTATATTGGTATATAATATATGTTTATAAAACGGATCCTTTATTCAAAATATAGTTCTTTAATACTATCAGTTATACTTGGATTTGGACTAGCAACATTATTTAGAATGGGATGTAAAGGTAATAATTGTAATATATTTAAAGCCCCAGAAGATTTAAAGGATGAAAATAAAATTTATAAAATTAACGATAAGTGTTATAAGGCTGTAGCGACACCCATAGATTGTGATAATAATAAAAAAACATTAGAATTTTTTGCGTAAATAATTAAAAAATGTGTTTCTAATTATTTATAATGACCACGTCTATAAACGATCTTCCTATTGACCCGGGTATTTCAAGCGAAAATATTAAATTAGAATCCAGAGAAAAAAAACCTTTCTCTGATGAAATACTTGAGGCAAAGCGCGCCGGTTTGACGGACCTTCCTACAAGAGATATTCCAAATTCATCTGTTGAACACACCACAGATGCTAGTGTTACAGCAAATTATGTCCCCCCGGCCGACTCTGTAGGTGATTACATTGAAAATTATAAAAATGAAATAGGATATAGAAATGAAGTAAATAAAGCAAATATTCATAAAAGCACATTTGATATTGTTTTCGATGAGTTTAGAACTGCCTTATTAGTAGGGTTACTTTTCTTTTTATTTCAATTGCCTATTTTTAAAGCAACTTTACACAAAAATATGGATTTCCTATTCAAAAAAGATGCAAACTATAATTTTTATGGGGTTTTATTTGTGAGTTTCGTTTTCGGTATGGGATACTATGGAATAGAACGGACAATTGAACACTTTTCTATTTAGTATCACATAAAATATTCACCCATTTTTTAATATAATTATCACCATCGAAATACCATTTTTCATTACTAGATAAATTTATATCTTTTCCGGTCTTTATTTGTATCAATGCGAATGTTTTAAACATTAAATTTCGCGCCATTTTTCTCCGTATCAATTCTATTTCGTCTTTTCTGGTTCCCATACATTTTATATGATAATTGCGTATATTTTCCGTTGGTTGATTGTAATCCCATCTTCCATATCTATTTCTATGATTTATTTGTTCATCTATCGAAATGAAATTTAGACTTTGTATGTATTCTTCTGAATATTCACCATAAATATTTATTCCTTTGGAGTACCTAACTCCATCATGTAAACATCCGGAATACATGCAATTTTCACGATGATTTACATTGCCTACGCTTCCTCCACTACCACCACATTCTATACAAACGTTTATGAAATCCTTTTTTGTATTAAATAAAAATACATGGTCATTTTCAACAAAAGAACTATGTAAATTTCTAGGAGAAATATGACATAAGCAATTGTAAATACTATACATATATTATTTTACATATAAAATAATATATCATATAATAAACCTTCCTACTTAATATTAAGTAAAATATTTACCCAATTTTTAATATATTCATCATTAGATAAATTTATACCTATTCCTGTCTTTATTTCAATTCTTTATTCAAATGTGTTAAAATTGAGATAAAAATAAGTTTTTAAATTTTAAAAACAAAGATGACCGATCTTCTAAGAGACTATGAATTTAAATGTCTTATTGATTTGATACCACATATGAATTTCAAAAAAGAGTGGCTTCCACTATATAAAAATTGGAATAAATTAGAATATTATCAACATATTAATCAAAATATAATTAGTAATTGGGTTAAATATGTATATTACAAAAAAAACAACAAATCTTTAAAAAAAAATTTTGTAGATTATCAAAAATCAATGAAAGGATATCCACTAGATATTAAAAAAAAAATAAAGATAACATTAGAAAGATGTGGTATAAAGAATGTGAAAATAAAATATTAAAAGATTAAAAGATTAAAAATTGAAACTATTTACAAGTAAATAATAGTATTTTAACTAAAGAATGTCATTCTATTTTATACCCGAATTACTGAATGAAGTTAATGATTATATAGAGCCGACCCTTGAACTTCGTTGTGTAAGTCGAAAATATTATAAATTGTACACACCAGAAATAAGAGAAAAATATCCGTTACACTTTCATGCAATTGATTACTTGAATGCATTACGAATATGTCCAACATACAATGCTCTTTCTATATATTTTCCTTATAATTATTGGTTGTCTTATGACCCACAAAAAGACGAAATGATATATCACACCAATAAATTACAATGCAAAGGATATACGAAAAAAGGACTTCGTTGCAAGCGATATTCATGTGATGCGTTTTGTTATAATCATAGAAATACACTTAAAACATATCAAAACAGTAAAATGTTTCATTATTTAACAGATGGTATTTTCTAAACATATATAATTAAATCAAATATTACAAAGAAAATATTTTTATTAAATCTTTTCAATTATAATCCCCGCCATTTCCATGATTTCCGGTATCAATTCATCGTTCTTATAATCTTCTATGTAGTAAATATTTTTTATTCCGGAAGCACACAATATCTTTGTGCAGTTAATGCAAGGATAATGCGTTATGTAAGCCTCTGCTTTGTCGCAACTAACACCGCGTTTGGCACAGTCTGTTATCGCATTTTGCTCGGCATGAATCGTGGCTTGTTCATGATTGTTTCTAACAAAAGATTTATGGGGACATCCGGGAAGAAATCCATTATATCCCTGAGATATAATGCGGTTATCTTTTACAATAACACAACCCACTTTTAATCTCTCACACGGCGAACGTTTTGAAGTTACTAATACTATTTCCTTAAAATAATCTCTCCAACTTGGTCGTTTATTTTCCATTGTACATTAATCCTACGTATTTTTTTAATTATTTTCTTACACTTAATTGTAATCGTATTTCTACAACAGCCGTATTCTGTTGCTATCTTATTTACCGGTATTTTATAAATATAACGCTTCAAAATCAAATTCTTTTCAAATTCGGTTAATCCGCTTAAAAGATAATCATAGTTTTCAAAATCTTCTGTTATAATTAAATTTTCTTCTTTTAGTGGCAATGGTTTATTATACAGGGTTCTTATGTAGTCTCCCATATATTTTTTTATCCATCTACTACTATAAGTAGAAAATGCAAATCCCTTTGTTTCGTTATATTTACGGGCCGCGTACAAAAGACCGATAGAACCCTCCTGAATCAACTCCTTTTTTTCATCGAGATTTAACCTATTTTTTATCATGTACGACCTAGCAAAGTAAGGAACCAATCGATAATTGTTTCTCGCATAACTCCTTATCATTTCCGGGGAATTATAACTTGATACAGAATATAATATACTTGATAAAATAATAAAACGGTACATAGTATGTATATAAATTATTTAACATGTATTTAAATAATTTATGAACTGTATGTAAAGAATTGCTTCGGTATAAATCGATCCTTAAGTTCTTTATTACAATTTACACAAGAATCGGGAGGGGTTCTTAAACAAAAGTCATTGTTATATCCCTGGTTAACACATGATTTATAAGAACTAAAGGGCTCTTTTTTTCTTTTTTGAATTAAAAAAATAATATACATAAAATAAAACAGCACAAAAATAATATAAAATGTGAAACTATTAGATGCTTTTTCAATAGTGGGAGTTACATCTATTTCTTGACTTTCCATATATTATATTGTACATTTTATTTCCACGAAAAGAGACGATTTGTTTTTTTGCGTTTTTTCTTTCTACGCTTTTTTGTATTTGCATTATCGGGGTTAATTTCCTTTTTATCCTTTTTCACATCGGGAATATACTTTAAAAACCACTCTTCATATTCTCTTGTTCCCTTCTTATCCTTTAGTTTTTCAAACATATCCGATTTTTCCTGACGCATAGATTCTAAGGTGGGTTGTTCCCCATAGCAACTAATACTAAATCTTCTTAGTAATCCTTTTTGTTTTAATCTATTTTTTTGTTGAACCTTAAATAAATATTGAGACATACAAAGTAATCTATCTGTGTCGTAGTATGGTCTATCCGCATAAATGAATGCCAAATAAAAACTTAACATTGTATCTATAGTAGCAATTTTTAAAATCTGCCCTTGTATATTAATTATATTGTAACTGTGGCATCCTAATGGTTCATATACAAAAGCAACTGTATCCTTACCAACTAAAATTTCGTAGTGAGGAGCAATAATCTCTCCAACTCCTTCATGTTTTACTATTTTAGTATTCATTATACCTCTATCATTTAATCTTTCTACTACAATAGTACATACTGTTAACGGTTCTAATGATAAAACATCAAAATCTGGGGAGTTTTGCAATTTTTTTCTTAGTTTTGATGGCATATATTTGGAATAAATGGTGTTTGCAAATCCCCCAAAAAATATAACCTCTTGATTAATAAATGTATCTTTTGTAATATTATATATGTCTACTTCTTTATTACTTTCTAAAGAAACGGTGGATTCCATGGAACGCTGAAAATTAACTTCATCGCATTTTTTATTTCTTATTGGATAATTTTTATTTAATAATAATAGACGTTTAAGAACCTTTTCCCATCTACTTACATCACCTTTTGGTCTTGATAATTCTAAATACATAGCCATTCTTAGAAAATTCGGGGGCGCATATAAAATACCATTCACGCTGATAGAATCTTGTTTCACCTTTTTAAACAAATTTGGATCTAATGAAGTTATATCCGCAACGGGGATATAATTTACATATACTTTATAAGTTCCATGATGTACACCACTTTTTGCTTCCACGTCTGTAAAGCCTCTTTCATTATAAATGTTCGCGAGTTCTTTTGCATGATCTAAAGCCGTCGGGGAATAAAAATCATAATCGGGTATTTCAAGTGATTTATCATAGAATTGATCGGATTGTGGCAATATATTATTAATGGCTGTTCCGCCATAACAAACTAATTTCTTTTTTCTTAAAAATTCTTCAACCACGGCTATAATCTTTTTTACAATTGGTGCATTTGCTGACTTTCTATCACTTCTTTTTTCCGCTTTATCTACAGCACTTCTTAATATTTCTAATTCTTTATCTTCATAATGTTTATCCTTATTCATTATATTATTATATTATTATTAGAAATTAATTATACCATCTACAATAATTTTACTCCCCAAAAAAGATGGCTCAATATTATTTATAAATTGATTTTTTTCAATTAAAAGATTACTTACTTTATATAACTTGAAATTATTCTCATTGCAAAACGAATAAAGTTTATTATTCCATGTATTTATTAGTAAATAATATTTCTTATAGTCCTCACCACGTATAAAATATAAATCGGTCAATACTATTGTACAATTTGTTTTTTGATAAAGTCTTAAAACGACATCCTTATAAGATTCAAAGATTTTATCCAATACATCATAATTTTCTATTTCTACACCATTGTATTCATAAGAATTTAATAAATCATTTCCACCAATAGATATAAATAAATAAGTATTTGAATTATTCAATTCTTTTGGCATTTTATCGTATTGTTCCATTAAATCTTCAATCATTGAATTATCTTTGGCTAAAACAATTGATTTCTTTACTTTTTTTTTAATGATGTATTCTACACTTTCTTCTCTTTTTACATATTTTTTATTTTGATACATGCTGTCACCTAACAAAACAACCGCGTTATTGTTTTCAAGATTTTCTATTGAAGTCGAATTTTGAAATAGACAACAAAAAATGATAATGATTAATAAAAACGATATGGTATTCACATTCATAATTTATATAAAAACATATATTTTTAATAATAAAATTCAAAATAAAAAATTTGTATATTTTCTATTCTAAATTAAATTTAAGAATATGAACCACTGTGAAACTTGCACGATTTGTTTTGAAGAAACCAACTCCTTTCATGCTCTAAATTGTTGTGACGCGGAAAAAAAAATATGTTTGAATTGCATCAATTGTTTACGTTCTCCACAATGTCCTTATTGTAGAGAACAATTATGTGAAGAATTGTTTATAAATAATTCATACGTAAGGTCTGCTCCACAGCAAAGTGATTGGTCTTTATTTGTAGAAGAAGAATTTCTAATTAATCCATATGATCCAGAATTTATAGATTCAAGAATTTTACGGAGACAAATGAGACGTGTTAGAAGACGGTTTCTATCGGAACAAAATAGAATCATAAGAAATAGAAATACAAATCAAAATTCAAATCGTGCATCCGCAAGAACTAGAAGACAACAAAGAAAACAAGCTCGACAGCAACTTAGAAACAGTTTAAGATTAAATAATAACACATTTGATATTCAATTTGAATTAGAATTATAATATTTATTAAATATTTAAAGATAAAAAACTTATAATAATAAAATGGCTGAACAGGAAGTTATGACCGTATTACACGAAGACCCGCAGGTTCTCGTAAAAGACGAATTTATTACAAAAAAAGAATGTGAACATATTATTGATATTTGTAAGGATAAACTAAAAGATGCTTTGGTAAGTAACAATCAAAAAGGATTTGTTTCTGCTGGAAGAAGTGGTAAAAATTGCTGGCTTCAGCACGATCACGATAATATTACGAAAAAAATCGCCGAAAGAATCGCAAAAATTGTTAATATTCCATTGTCTCATGCAGAAATTTATCAAGTTATTTATTATGATGAAACCCAGGAGTATCGTTCGCATTATGATGGTTGGTTGCATAATAACTCTGAAAAAAGTAATCGCTGTATGAAATACGGCGGACAACGTGTTGCTACTGCATTATGTTATCTCAATGATGTCGAAGAAGGAGGATGTACCGGATTCCCGCGATTAAAAATAGAGGTTCCGCCAAAACAGGGCAAATTACTTATTTTCGAAAATATAATCAAAAATTCTGGAAAAGAAACAGGTAGAAGTGAAAGGCATCCTTTATCAGAACACGCCGGAAGACCGGTTATCAAGGGGAAAAAGTGGGCTTTTAATTTGTGGTTTCGTGAAAATCCCAAGACGGTTTTGTATGTTCCTCCAGAACTGCCTTCTAATGATGTTTCAAGTACAAAGGATACTAAAAATATACAAGATGTAAATACCAAGAACGAATCTGGAAAAACTGAAAAGATTATACATCAAGAAGTAGTAACTACTTGCTCTGGATTAAATAAAGAGACTCTCAATCAAGAACACAAGATTTATACTCACAATGGAATTATGAACGATGGTGATATAGAAAAAGTTAAAAAACTTGCCAAACTAGAAAAAACTGAAAAACGTAATAGTTCATGGATTAAATTAACAGAAATTCCGGAGATTCTTTTGAAGATTGTAAATAGTACTGGGTATAATTATTCTTTTTATGAAAACGCAAATGTTGTACAGTATGCTTCTTCTAATACACACAATCGATTTTTAGATGCATATGATTTTAATAGTGAAAACGGAAAGCGAAATACACAAAAGGTGGGTCAGCGATTGTATTCCATCGTATGTTTTCTAGATGATAAAATGACCTACAAATTTAATAAATTAGATATTATATATCAACCACAAAAGGGTAGTATTCTAAGTTATTGTAATACATTAAACAATAGCAATGAGCGTTCCCTTGATATGTATCATGAAATTTCAAATGAAAATGAAAATGGGGCAATGTTATTTAATATCTACGTAAGAGAAAAGAATACAAATGGAGAGATTTTTCCAAATCACTTTGAGAATGAAAATATTAAACTAATGATTGATGATAAGGCAACTACCGGTGAAGATATTATTGTAAAAGATGTCATCCCTACTCCACCTCCCGTACCTTCATCTGCTCCTCCACCTACCTGTAAAAATATGGAAGATAAAAAAGAGGTTTGTGAAGAGCCCAAGAAACTTGTGGAATCCAAAGAATCCGCGGAACCTACCGAGCCCAAGGAACGACCAGAATATATGAAGGAACTTCTTGAAGTTTATGATAAGTTTAAAGATGGAACTATAACCATGCGAGGACACAAAAGCATTAAATTTATCAACAAAATACCCTTTTCGATAGTTACGGAAAATGCAAACAAACTATTCGCTACCAGAGATGAAAAATATGGAGCACTGAATCCAAAGGTTTTCGATAAAGAATACTATATTGACGAATTTACACCTCTTGTTATTGATAATGTTTACAATGAAGCCGCGCATTCAATTATTAAAAATTATTTCCATTCTAACATTGATGCGGGTAACTTTGCTCTTGGTGATCGTCAAGCACACAGATACAAATCGAATAACGAATCCTTTTCTCGTCTTGTTCAGTATGAACTGTTACCATTGATTGAACATGTTGTTAAAAAACCCATGAACCCTACCTATATTTATGTATCTTGTTATACAAAAGATGAGGAGAAACCTACTGAATTACCACCACATACGGATAGACCAGATTGTGAATATACTATATCCTATATTATTGATAAACCAGAAGGTTCTAATTGGCCTATTTATGTTGATAAGACGAAACAACCTGTAAAAAATAAAGGAAGATATTGGTTTTACCCACCAAAAGAAGGTTGTGTTGCAGTAGACGCAAATGCAAATAGTTTAATGATGTTCAATGGGACAGACCATATTCACTATAGAGAAAAAATGGAATGTGATTATTATTATATCGTTCTTTTACATTTTAGAAGCGACGGATATGAATAATTTAGTAAATTCGTTAAATCATTTAAAAAAAATGTATTATTAATTATTATAATGTCCAATTTTACAATGAGTGACGGTTTTCTTCTAAAAGTTTTCAGCAATAAAAATTCTCGACTTTTCGAGGAAGCTGGAAACCACGTATTAAAAGAATTTTCTGGAAGCAAGGATCAAGTTGGTATCATCTATAACGATTTCAACGCTGATGCTAAGATGGTAGATTCATGGCAAAAAGAAACAAAGGGTATGAATGTTTATCATGTCGCCCCACGTTCAAAGACCCTTCGCATGGATGCCAAGGTTCTTTTTGCGAAAAAAATGAAAGATTCGCACTATGTACCCAAGACCTATTTCAGTTATGATGAAATCCCCAGCGACACTCCCGAAAACGCCCTTTTCTTTGTTAAGAAAAATGGCTCCACTGGTTCACGCGGAGTCGATATTCATCCCTACAGTGCAATGAAAGACCTTGACTACACGGAACGCGTGGTCCAAGAAAACATGCCGACCCCAGATTTATATGACGACAAGAGATATAAGATTCGTGCGTATGTTGTTCTTCATGACAAGAATGTTTTCCTTTTCAACAAGTCATTCGCCACTGTTGCTAGTGAGGATTTCAAGGATGCGATTGGTGATATGGATCAAGATGTTCTCCGCAAGATGCATGTTATTTTTCAAACTAGCGGAACCAAGTTCATTCTATCGGAGGAACTTGACAAATTTGAACAAATTCAACAAAATATGCTTGTGGCCTGCAAGGATTTCAAGAATGTATACAAGGATGAAATTAAGCGCATTGAGCCCAATGAGTTCGTAATACTTGGTTTTGATTTCGTTGTTGATGCGGATGGTAATGTTCAAATCATTGAAATTAACCACCGTTCTAACTACGCTCACCCTAAGCTTATGGAGAACAAGGTAGACGTTCCTTTGTTAAAGAATCTTTACAAGCTCCTTATTCAAGGTTCCAGTCTAGACACCGATTTCCGCAAGGTTTAGACATTCGATTAATATATTTTATAACTATAATATATATTAATGCCATCAAAAAGTAAAAGCAAAGCTAAAAGAACTGCAAGAGAACAAAGGCGAAAACAAGGAGCTACTAATAAAAAAACCAGAGAGGAACAAAGAACAAAAAGAACCCAAAATAATAAAATAAATGAGCAACAAATGGTCGATTTAGAAGAGATAAGACAAGAAAAAGAATCATATTTGAATACTCTCAATTCAAATACATGGAAAGATCATCGCACAGTTACTGATATGTATGAACATCTACAAAATCTCATTGATACATATAATATAAAATATGCGAAACCAACTTCTAGAGGTTCAAAAAAAAAACGAAACCTTCGAAAAAAAAGAGGGACAAGAAAAAGGAAAAGGAGAAGAAACGAAGAATAGGAAGAAGAGAAAGGGGGTGAGAATCCCTTTGCTAAGATATCACATTTTATCGAAAATCAAAGGTCAAGGCTAAAAGCCTGGCGCGAGAGACGAGCGGAAGCGCGTGCAAGAAAAGAGAAGGAGCTGGAGACAGAGAAAGAGCGGGATAAGTTTCTTGAGGAATACGAGAACAGCCTGAATTACACAGCGCCTCGTTGGGGTTAATTAAACTAAGAGTAGTAAGAAGAGAAAATACGATGTTAATATACTATTAAATACAATTAAAAATATATTTACTGATATATACATGGCAGAAATTTCATTATTAGATATATCTCAAGACAATAAACCTATAAAACTCAATCTATCTCGCATTATTTCTTCGGGAACAATCATTTTATATATCTGGTCTTTGCCTTACTTGGCAAAGATTGGTTTCGCGGAAAAGGGCTCAACTAGCATATCCGAGTTTGTTTCAAACGCACATGCTACCGGAGCCATGGCTGTTTTATCCTTTACACCACTAACACTAATGTGGGAATATCAAGACATTCGAGTCGTGACTGTTTGCACTGAGAAAGGCAAAAGGGTGTTGTATTATACATTGGTTGCGTATCAATGGTTTTACGGGGGATTTTTAGTTTGCACCGTAAATTATGTCCCCTTATGGCTCCATATGCTAATGGTCGTTTCGTTTTGTATTTCATTTGTCATTCATTCGATTATGACCATGAATTATACAAAACCAAGTAAATGTGGACAATATCAACTTATTGTTGGTATTTTATCCTGTGTCTGTATGCCCTTTTCCAAAGGACTATGGTTTTGGGTGTGCGAATGTGTGGGATTGTCTATGATTATGTTATTTACACCAACAGAAATATTACTAAACTATTAATTCGTATTATAATTTTTAGAATATTCATTACCTAGTTATATGGTTAAATTTGTGGATTGTTTTATATTTAATGATGAATTAGATTTGCTGGAATTTCGTTTTGAAGAACACGATTCTTTTACCGATCTTTTTATTTTGATAGAAAGTAAAAAAACCTTTAGCGGAAAACCCAAACCATTGTATGCGTCAGATAATATAGAAAGATTTGAACGATGGTCCCATAAACTAATCGTTTTGATAATAGATGAAAAACTTATTGAAAAAAAACATGGCTTTGGATTAGAGGAATTTAGTAGACATGTCGGTATTCAAAAAATAAAACATCTTCTAGAAGAAAAAAAAATAGAACCAGACGATATTGTATCGGTTGTTAGTGACGTAGATGAAATATATGACGAAGATGAAATTATAAAACTTAAAAAACCATCCGGAGAAGAAGGTGCTTTAAGTAATCCCATACGACCTCTTCTAAGATTTCACTATTATAGTTTAAAAATAGGGAGGCCATCAAATATGAACTGGTGTCCACAAAAAAGACTAAAAATTATACGGGTTAAAGATCTAAAAGAATTTACTATAGAAGAAATACAACATAAAACTGGACCTCTTTTAGACAAAGAAAAAATGGGGTGGCATCTTTCTTATTTTGGAGGTGTCGATATGGTAAGAAAGAAATTAAGTGAATTTTCACATTCGAGTATGAAAAGTGTACGCGAATGTATCGATAATCCAGAATTAATTCGTCAAAGAATTGAAAATAATGAAGATATATTGGGAAGAAATTGGGAGAAACTAGTTGTTATGGAACCCGAAAAAGTACCAAAAAGAATGGATCTGATTATTCTTTATCAACTTGATGCAATTTATATTTAAAATTGAACAAATAATTTTAAATATAAATTATATTTAAATGGAAATACATCCAACTGCTAGACTTATTAAGCAATTAAACTTTAGAAGTTATCAACATATTACTTTCAAGAAAACCGATCAAGAAGATAAAAAACACATACATTATGATAAATATGATAAATACGTTGAAAATTACGATAAGAGTAATCTACCGTACTTTATAGGTTATAGTTTTATCATATTTAAAAATGAATTCAATATGAAAACAGAAACCGCCGATACTATATTCATTGTAAAACTGAAAGCGGAAAAAATGCATCGATTTCCAAATACACAAAAAATCAAATTAAAAACCTTTAAAAAAAGCCCCGGTATTAATTTATATGAACCAAACTTTTTGTATTCTAAAAAAAATTATGAAAAACAAGACATCTTTGATATGTATTGTAATGGAGATTATTATAAAATGTAATATATATATGAAAAAATTTATATTTGATTTAGATGATACACTATATTCCCCAATAGAACATGAAAGCAGAGATAAAGATTTCTATAAAAATTTAAAAAAAGATAAGCGACTAACAGATTTACTTAAAAAAACAAAAGAAAATTACATATTTACAAATGGAAACAAATATCATATGGAGGAATGTATAAAAAGAATGAAATTGAAATCATTGTTTAAGGGATATAGTTATAGTGATCTTTTTAGAGGAAAATACAAACCCCATATTCTTCCATATATCATAACCTTAGAACGATTTAAACTTAATAAAAACGATTTTATTTTTTATTTTGAAGACCTAGCCGACAATTTAAAAACAGGAAAAAAATTGGGGTGGATTACTATTTTCATAGATCACGAAAATAAAATGCGCCAAAAACCTAAATATATAGACATGGTATTTAATAATATATATGATGCAATCGAAACATGTTTATCCCTAAAAATAAGTATAACTAAGAATAGTAATTGAAGTTAACATCACAATCACTTTCAACCATTTCTTTTATTAACATATTAAAATCGTATTTCGGTTTCCAGTTCAACAATGTTCTTGCCTTTGTAGAGTCCCCTAGTAATTCATCTACCTCAGCAGGCCTAAAATATTTATCAGATACGTATATTAATACTCTACCACTATTTTTATCAATACCTACTTCGTTTAAACCTTCTCCATTCCATTCTATATCAATACCCTTCATTTTGAATGATTTTTCTATAAACTCACGAACCGAATGAAATTCATTTGTTGATAGTACAAAATCATCAGGAGTATCATGTTGTAGTATTTTCCACATTCCCTCCACATAATCTTTTGCGTGACCCCAATCCCGTTTTGCATCTAGATTTCCTACTATTAAACGATCGCGCTCTCCTGTTAATATCATTCTTAAACCTCTAGTAATCTTTCTAGTAATAAATGTTGGACCTCTTCGAGAACTTTCATGATTAAATAGAATACCATTCGAGGCAAACATACCATATGCTTCGCGGTAATTTTTTGTTATCCAATATCCATACAGTTTAGCCACTCCATAAGGAGAACGCGGATGAAATGGTGTGGTTTCCGTTTGTGGAACTTCTTGAACCATACCATACAACTCTGATGAAGATGCCTGATAAAATTTACACTTATCCGTTAAACCCGAACTTCTTATTGCATCTAATAATCTTAATACTCCAACTCCGGTAGTATCTGCTGTATATTCTGGCATCTCAAAAGAAACCTTCACATGACTCATTGCTGCTAGATTATACACCTCTAGTAATTCAAATGATTCCTTCTGTTTTATCTCACACATAATATGTAATAAATTTGTACTATCCGATAAATCCCCGTATTTTAAAATTAAATTATTATTTTCATATAAGTGCTCAATTCTTCTCGTATTGATATTTGATGTCCTTCTTATCAACCCCCAGACCTGATAATCTTTTTCTAATAAGAATTCTGTCAAATAAGAACCATCTTGACCGGTTATTCCTGTTATAAACGCTACTTTCATTTATATATAGATTATAATACTCGAAATATTTTTATATTAAATATTAATTTATCATATTAATTTATCATATTAATTTATCATATTAATTTATCATATTAATTTTATTTTTGAATTTAATTCAAATGTTACATGTAATCTTCCCTTTCTTAAATAAGAGACATCAAGATTGTCTAATTCTCTTTTTGTTCTATTGCTACATAAAATAACAATCAAATTTGGATAAAGCCCCATATCTATTTTATCAAAAAAAAGATTCCAACTGGGTTTATCAGATATTTGAATAGGATACTTTTTATGTTTTAATATACGATTTTCATACACATTTTGAATAATGTTGTCTACCTCATCCAGCAAAATAATTAAAGGCTCATCATTTGTAGGTGCGATTTTCGAATATAAATTCGCAAGAGATTCACCAGGTTCCGTAGGATTAAACGAATCACAAAAACAAGCAGATAACGATTTCGCAAGTAAATAAGATAACATTGTCTTACCAGAGCCAGGCTTTCCATAAATAAAACACGTCAAAAATCCCTTTCTCTTGAAGTTCTCCGTAATTGAATTAGAAATCACTCTCTGTTCTTGTGTATACTCTTTATCTATAATAACTTTCCTTGACGTGTAAAAAAAATATTCATAATTACCACCTCGTGTATAATATTTGATTTCGTTATTTATTTTTTTTTCTTCAACGCTATGTGGTATATTTTTTTGTATTTTTACTGAATTAGATGCTGAAATCAACCTTTCTTTCACACTTTCTGTGCAAAATATAGACATTGTTCTTTCATAATCATCTCCATATACCCATATAATATATCTAGGAATCCACGCCTTATTGATAATTAATCCAATTGGATTACCTTGTTCTGTATAACTAGAACAAAAATCACTTTTTATATTATTTGAGATATAATTCGCATTCTCTTCACTTTTCATGCGATACATATTTATTTTTAATAAAATGGAAACTAAAAACATAACATATGGACCTGTTATATTAATAAAATTTTGTGACATAGATAAAACTCCCAAAATTATAGCAAATCCATAGTTATTATCTAGCATAATGTAATATTATTCTAATACAATTATTTAAATAGATTTTAAATAATAAATAATGAAACTTTTGTTCTTTCCAGATTTTTGCCACTTCATAAATTGGTATCATCAAGTATTACAGCCAAATACATATTTTCCCCAACTCATACCTCGTCCCTTATCAAAATCTTCTCTTCCTTCTTCGATTACCTCATTTTTCTCCAAAGCATCACTCCAAACCTTCGTTGGATACTCATTCCAATACCTTTTAAGGCTATCCGAATAACACGTATCATCAAATAAAACAATCGTATTCTCGTGTGCTAATTTTTTACAATTTTCCAAATCTAATTTTGGAATTGGTTCCCAATGTGCACCATCTATAAATATTAAATCAAATTTTTTATCAGGATTTCGCTTAATATAATTTGGAATACTCCACTCACTTTCCCCAATTACTATATTTAATCTATCGGGATAATTGTAATCCAAATATCTTTTACCAAATCGTAAATTATTTCTTATAATTGAAAAACTATGCACATTATTTTCAGGCTTTGCTTTTAAAAATACCTCTGCAGAATGACCACAATTAAACCCAATCTCCATTATATTTGTAATCTCAGGCTGTGATGCATAGTGCTTCAATATTTCAACCTGTCTTCCCATCTGTTGACAAAATCCCTCTATCGGCTTTATATCATAATGGTCTAAAAATTCATCCAATGTGGGAAAATCGTACCTATTCATAACTATATTCATTTATACATTACTATTCACCCTTTTTTAAAATACTTTTTACAAGATAGTTTAGAATGTATTAAGAACGATAATTGATTAAAAGATCTTTATTTTCGCGCTTACAATACTGATACATTCCCGTCCTATATTCTCCATATTTATCGTAATCATATATATGAAACTGTATATCATTTATCATAAGGTCCTGTTTCTTCTTAAATAAAGTCTTTGTCCACCAGTTCATGGTTGCATTTAATCGATTAAAAAAATAAGAAGGAACATAAACGTTCTTTATAGTATCGCTTAGTTGTATTACAAAAGGACAGAGAGATGACTGACATGGAACATAATGCTTTGCTCCAATTAAATAATCAAAATCCTTCTTGAAATTGTAACCATTTTTCTTTGTTCTACCATCATTCAACCACTGAATTGCATTGTATTTCTCTACTAAAATTGGAAATAAAGGATTCATTGGATCCCTTTCTGTTATTACATAAATATCATTCCATGAACCGGATTCAATTACTTTTTCATAAAATTCTAAGGGTGGTTGTATCATTTCAGGGTTGCCACCAACCATAATATCACCGCTTCTTAAATGGATCAATAAATCTTTATCTCCAAGAATTTTAGGCGATATTTTCATGATGGGCTTTATATATTTTTGAACATATGTAATACGTTCCTTAAAATCCAAACCTATTTGTCTATATAATCTATCCAAAGATAATTGAATTATTTCCTTATTTTCATTTTCATTTTCATTTTCATTTTCATTTTTATTTTTATTTTCATTTTTATGTTGTTCATTTATTTTTATTACAAATTCCTTGAAAAAATCATTGAGTAAAGTTTTATTTATTTCTGGAGAAGAAGACCAATGAATACAAGAAAAATCTAATTGTTCCATTTTACGTTTCTCTGCCAATAAAATACCATTTAATAAACAAATAATAAAATTACCAGTTCGACCACAACCTTTAATTAGTTTTAATTCTTTCATTTATATATTATTCCTTATATAAATGGAACATACTAACGATTTATCTTGTTGTGATACAAAATCAGAAGTTGAGAACAAAAAAGAAGCCCTAGATATTGTAAAATCAATCTCTGAAAATATGGGTGAAACCGTGATAACCAACTTATCTAAAACTAAAGATACCACAGTAACAGAAGAAGATGACAAAATGAAAACAGATGCTGAAATAAAAGAACTGTCCTCTCTTTTTAATAAAGAACCAACAACAAAATCACAATCTCATAGAAAACAGGTTTTATCTAAAAAAATAAATCCAAAGGTTAATACTTTACTTGCTAAAAAACCAAAGCCGGTACCTCAACATAAACCATTGCCAATTCATAGATCAAATACTGATTCATCTAAAAATTTACCACCTCCTCCACCTAAAGGTGACGCCCCTAAACTTGAATTCGACCCAAATAAAAAAACTTCCAAACCAGTTCTAAAAAAGTTACCCACAACTACTATACAAAAACCCCAGGGAAAAAAAGAATTAGTCTTTGTTCTTAGAGGTCACATTCGTGACGCCTTTGATGATAACTCTAAAATTAAAGATTTTGTAAAATTATTAAGCCAAAAATATAATATTGTCATCTATGTTCACACGTGGAACAAAAAAGAATGCAAAAAAACGTGGAGACATGAAGCCTCTATGTACAGTTGGAAAAAAACACCTGAAGAATTAAAGGTTACTAAGGATACTGTAATGGAATATTTTAGTGATTTTAAACATCTCATCAAAAAAATCTCTCTGGAAGATGAAGAACTTGTTAAACTAAATGGTCGCACTGAAGGACAACTTACTAAAATATGCACCATGCCAACAAAAAGTTGGAAATACTTTGTTCATAACTTATATACCAGTCTAACCGAAATATTACCTGAAGACCGTCACAAAACTATATTCTCTTTGCGACTAGATATGATTCAAACCCGACTCTTCAGCACCTGGCATGGATTTAATCACGATAATATGCTTGATTCATTCTTTAAAATATGCTGCAGTTATATAGACCGTTCCAATCTAAAATACAAATGGTGCAAAATGCAATCTATCGGTGGAAGCAGTTCCGGGTATGATAATGCCCTCTTAGGAGAATTTGACTACCTCGAAAGAATATTCCATCTTCTTGAAATGAAATTGGATGATGTTCTTGTAAAATGCGCAGAACAATGCGACAGCAGAAACCAAGAAATTTTTGTGGAGAGATTGAGAGATAAACTTATTCATAATATCAACTATTTTAACTTCATTTTTACCGGGGAACAGCCCCCAAAATTAAAATCATAGCATGTTGTAATATCACGATATACATAATGTTAGTAATATACTTATATTTAGCATAGTCAAACTTTTATTACCGGATTAAAATATATTGATATATATATGCGTTTTGAAGAAGGAGGAGGAAGAAAAAAAGAATGGGAGTGTACATTAAAAAATAATAAACCTATGTATGTAAATGCTAAAAAAGGTATAGAACATCCTATATTTTTAAATAAAAAATTACGACCAACCTATAGAAACAAAAATGGTATCGTAATGGAAGCAAAAGATTGCCCACAAGAATATAATGCATTATTAAAGAGTGAATCAAAAAAGACTCTGAAAACAAATCAATTGACCCTAAAAAGTAATCGATTGGAAAATATGGTTAAAAAAACATTGGAAAAAAAAATAGTATTAAATAAAAAATCGCCATCACTGACACTATCTCAAAAGAAAACATCTCTGCCTAAACCTAATAAACTTATTATTGGCGAGTATATTGATAAACTCAAAAAGGGTGAACCATTACCCAGAAATAAAACGGTAAAAAAACTTACAAAATTTTGCAAACTTGCAAGTAAAAAAAACGCATTTGTATATACCACAAAAGAAGTTATAAAGCCAACCAAAAAACCCAAGACTCCTACACCTACTAAGACAAAGAGCCCTACAATGAATCCAAATGCAAAGACATTTATACCACAAGTGAAAATTCCCACGCCTAAATCCAAGAATCCTACTCCCAAAGCAAAAACCTCCAAGCTTCGCAATTCTTTCTTTGGTAGTCCTCCTAAAGCAAAAATACCCGCGCCTAAACCTAAAACACAATCACCAGTCTCACAAGTTAAACAACCTTGTGGAAACGGTAAACGATGTAAAAAAGGTACAAAATGTAATAAAAAAACAGGTTTCTGCATACCTATGGGTTCAAATAAAACTGCAAAGAAAACGCAACCAGTAACAAAGCGTGTAAGTGACAGCTTGCAAATCATGCAATATCAAGAAGAAGAGTTAAAAGAACTTGGATTAAAAAAAAACGACTTCTATGAGGATGTCTGCCTTGTATTAAAAAATATACGCAAAAAACTGCATACCCCAGGAGAAAAACAAAAAGAGGAAGAATGGTCGAGTAATAAATTAGTAAAAATGCATGACTTAGTGCCTCATACACGAGATAAAAAAGGAAAATTAATTAAAGGAAATAACGTTCATCGAGAACAATATTTAGGTGATAAAGAAATTAAATTTACACATATTTTAGGGAAGGGTGGATATGGTAGAATTCATGGAGGAACCTACGGTGGTAGACCATGTGCTATCAAAGAATCTCTCGATTCTATGGATAGTCGTATAGATATAGAGGATTATTATGGTGAAATTATAAAACAAAATGAATTATTTTGTCAAGCCCATCGTGCTAAATTAAATCAACCTAAATATGCTAAGATACCTAAACCCTTATTCATTGCAAATATGGATAAAACTCCACTACTTGGCATGGAACCCTTAGACGATTCCTTATATAATTTTATTAAAAAATCAAAAGCTCCTTCTACAATAAAAGAGGATATCATTACACATAAGCGAAAGATGACAAAGGTCATTACTGATATGTTTGAATGTATATGTAATACCCTTATTTATCTTCAAGAAAAATATGATTTTTATCATAGAGATATGCACTGCGGAAACATTATGTATCGCAAAAGCGGTGAGACTTACCAATGGTTTTTAATTGATTTTGGAATGTCGACATTTAAATTGCACGATTATAGATTCAGTAATGATGGAGCTGGGCCTTATGGTAAATTCAATAGTGAATTAATAAAAACTGGTTATGGGAAAGGTCGAAAAGGACATGACTTGCGATTAACCCTTTTATTTATGTTTGAATTGATAGAAGACAACCTTGATAAAATGATACTACCAGAAGCGTTCAATATTTTAAATGCTATATATATTAAAATAAAAAATGATATTCGAAAGAATTCTATAGGTAACAGTCCTGTATTCTGGCATCGTGGTTATAAAGATGCATTTAATAATCTTATTACCAGAGAAACCGAGCCAAAGGTATTTCTAGCAGAAACAATACCACAACTTCGGCAGATCATTTTGAACAACCGTAATCCCGCTATTTCTTTAAAATCAAAAAACAAACCGAAAAAAGAATTTATATTTGTTGAAAGAAAAGAAGGTAAAAAAAAATAGATAAATATTTAAATAAGTATAAACTTAAATACTTATTTAAATGAATATATATGTCAAAAAATATAATTATGGGAATATACGATTATTCAAATGCACCCATAAAATCATATAAAGGTGGTATTTACGCATTTCTTAAAAGTCTTAGAATTCATAACAAAGATTGTGAAGTCGTACTCATTTGTAATAAAAAAAATGAATCCACCGCTTTGATGAATTGTCTTAAAGAGTATAACGCATATACCTATAATTATGACCCAAAAGATATTGAACATGATTGCGGAAATAAATCACGAGAGTTCAAATTATATTGTCGATTTAAATTTATATCCGACTTTCTCGAAAACAAATACTATGATAATATCTTATTATGTGATATGAATGATATCGTATTTCAAGATGACCCATTTACTATAGAATATGAAACAGAAATATACTGCTCTTGTGAATTACATCATTTTGGTGGAGATAAAATTGGTAAACCTGATCGACATACCAAAATGAATATTGATTGGATGATACCATACTACAATGAAGAATATGAAGAAATACGAAAAAAGTTTTTGAATCAGTTCATTGTTTGTGCTGGAACTATTTTAGGCACACAAGCAGGGATACAAAAATTTTTAGATTGGTATATTCATGTACAAATCGAACATAATTATCTTATCAATGACCAGGGACTTTACAATATCTATATTCATGAAGTTTGCGATTCCAAACATCTAGATTGGTATAGACACTCCAAATTTCTAGCGATTGATCATCACAAATTAGATAAATACGATCAAGACGAGGATGGGTTTATTTTAAACGACAAGGGAGATAAATATGTTCTTATACACATGTATGGTTCTTTTGGATATGGATATAGAGAAGGCCTTGAATATATTAAAGATTTGACATGCGAAAAATTTTCAAAATAAAAAAATTTTTATATATAAATGTCTGCCCCTAAAGAAATAAAAATAGATCCCCTACTATTAACCACAACCCATGAAAAATACCCCCCCTTCTTGATTGAATCTCTCGAAAATTACTTTGTAGAGAGATTTATGAAAGAAAAAAAATATCAGGAATATAAACACGTATATTTTTTACCCGTCCATTGGACAGTCTTATCAAATAGGTGTTATCAATATCATCTTGATCAACCTCACGCCCAAGCCGTTAAAAAAATGTTTGCCGAATTACCACATAAAAAAAAGTACTACATATTATGCCAATACGCAAATGGATTACGATTTCCATATCCTAAACACTTGAATTTTGAAATACATGGAGGTCATTTAGCAGACCATCCTATACCCCTTATTTATGAAGATGGTGGATTTCTTGAAAGTCAATCTAAAATACCCTTTCACGAAAAAAAATGGCTTTGTTCTTTCGTTGGGGCAGACCAAGAAAGGGGTCATAGAAAAGATATTTGTGATTACATGAATAGTTACGATGATGTTTGTATTTTGATCCATAAATGGACCGGAAATATTAAAAAACCAATGCAAGATAATTTTATTCATATTACTTCAAATAGCAAATTTTGTTTGGCTCCTAGAGGTTGGGGTAAATCCAGTTTTCGATTTTTTGAAGCATGGAAACTTGGTTCTATACCTGTTTATATATGGACTGAAGATATATGGTTACCATATCAAGACATAATAGATTATACTAAATTTAGCATTATTATACATTTTAATGATGTAGACAAAATACATGATATACTTAGTAAAATAGATGAAAAACAATATAATCAAATGTTTGAAGAATATGAAAAGGTCAAACACTTATTTACCCTTGATGGATTTTACACCTATTTCTGCGATTTGATGAAAAAAGATGACGAACATTACGAAAATATGGCTTGACTAAATAATTAATAATATAATAATTTTTACATATTATTAATATATTAAGCCTTTTTGTAAATTATTAATTTAGGATTCTTACTAGTACCCACCTTCTTTTTATAGGTTTTTCCTTTGTATGTAAACGAGGGCTTGTCATTCTTCTTTGCGTCTATCAAAAGTTTAAAAAATTCATTCATCTTTTTACTTTTCTTACCCTTCTTACCCTTTTTATTCCCACCTTTTTTGGAGGTTTTTCCCTTCTTACCACCTTGAAACATCTCACCATCATTTTCTTCCTTCTCATCCATAACTGCATCCATAGGTTCTTTCAACTCTGCTGAATTCATGGCCGAACCTCCACAATTTTTTTTCTTACCACTCTTCTTTTTTGGAGATCTTCTACGCATCGTTTTCGCCATTATATAGTATAAATATATTTTATTTATTTTGATTGATGTTCTTTCCATGGCTGTACTAATCTTTCTTTTCCACGATTGCTAAATAAACGTACTAATCTCTTTGAAAATTTCTTATAAATATCTTTATTTATATTCGAAGCATTAAATTTATCTCTCGGCTCTACCATCGAATTTATATACTCACATAAAAATGCACGTCTTTCCATATCTGTTTTATTATTATACGCACCATGCCAAACATTTCCTAAAGCTAGAATCACATCTCCCGGCTCTGTATCTATGGAAATCGCACCCTTTGGTATTCTACCTCGAACCAAATTTCCATGATGCGGAAGATTTGGTCTTTTTCTATTTTTATGTGTATATGGTATTGCAAATACCCCGCCGTTCTCTTCACTAAATCCATCTATACAAAATAACGCCTGAATCACTACCGGACTCTCATGATGCGGAAGCATCGCACCTGGTCTCTGTTCAAAAGGAGAATCCTGATGCGGTCCAAATATATGACTGTATGGCGGTGGACGCGAAGTAGTAAATCCACAATTATCCACTAAACAATCCCACCCTAATAAACTCTCCACTATTAATGCTATAATATTGTTATTTATTAACTCCGCATATATTGGATGCTTGTTCAAAATCGCATCCTTCCAATTTCGTGGATCCGATCCATCATGTCTATTATGAGTATCCTTTTTGTAATTTCCTTGCAAATTTGAACATATCATATTCAGTTCATTCACAAATAATTTACGCAACACTAAATAACCCGGGCCACTCGTAAGCGAAACCTTGCATCTCTCTAAAAAATTAATATCATCCGTTCTAATTGGTTTTAATTCTGGATTTGATGCAGAACCACCCAATGCTTCATACACCCCAAAAGAATACTTCGGCCAGTATCCCAGATTATGTTTCCTATATGTATTATTATCATATAAACACATATTCTTATGCAAAGATTCTATTTTTAATATATCATCATCCGTTAAAATAATATTTTCTAACTTCCCATATTCATCCCAATGTTCTGGATTAGATGTTCCGGGGATTGGAATGATGTCTTGTTCCATAAGCCACTTTACAATTACACACGCCGGAGAGATTTTATGTTTACTCGCCACCTCCTTCAAAGCCACCTCTTCAAATAACTTAAAATGATTATCCTTCCAACCAAAAGCAAATGGAGATGATGCTATTACTTTAATATTATTATTTAAACAAAATTGTGTCACCGCTTTATTAGTTTGATATGGATTTATTTCCAACTCATTTATATATGGATATATCGTACAAACATTCAATAACTTATGTAACTCCACTAATCCAAAGTTTGATACCCCAATATATCTCACTAATCCCTTCTTAACTAATTGCTCCATTTGTGGCCAAACTTCTTCTATAATAAATTCCTCGGTTATACCATCCTTTTCGTCCTCATTTAACGGCCAATGGATTAATAATGCATCCAGTTTTTTTATATGTAGTTCATTTAATGCTTTCTTACAATTTCTCTCTATGCAATTGTCCCAGGTTTCATAATCAAACTTTCTAATCTTTCCTAATTCTTTTGTCCAAAGTTTTGAAATAATAAATACACCATCCCTATCAAATTTATTATTCTCCATTCTACGCTTTATTACCGGACCTACAATATTTTTCTGTGTTGGATAGAGATTCGCACAATCTATTAATCTTACACCATTATCAAACGCATAATTCATCATTTTTAGATTAAATGATTTTGTTCCCGTCCCAAGCCCATACTTGACATCTTTTAAATCAATCATTATATTTTACATTAGTATTCTTATTTTATATTATTTTACTACCAGTTAATTTTATGCCAGTACATATTTATTTATAAAATTGATTTAGAATTTTAAATTAAATTATTCGAATAAATGAATGATTCTCGCATACAAAAACCGTTTTTAAAGTGGGTGGGGGGAAAAACACAAATACTTGATGATATTATTTCAAAAATACCCAAAAAAATAAACAATTACCACGAACCATTTTTGGGAGGAGGAAGTGTTTTATTTGCTATTCTATGTTTGCAGCAAGAAAAAAAAATTATAATCACTAATAATATCTATGCATATGATGTAAATAAGGATTTAATTAATGTATATAAACATATTCAAAATAATAAAGATAAATTATATACATTAATTGAGTATTACATAAATGAGTATGATAGTATTGAGGGAAATACTATAAATAGAAAACCAATTTCTATCGAAGAGGCAAAAACTTCAAAAGAAAGTTATTATTATTGGCTACGAAATAAATACAATACCATAGATAAAAACAATCACCCTATGGAATGTTCCGCACTATTTATGATTCTAAATAAAACATGCTTTAGAGGTATGTATCGTGAAGGCCCTAATGGATACAATGTTCCCTATGGACATTATAAAAAAACACCCACAATAATATCAAAGAATGATATAGATAAAATCAGTAGTCTCATAAGAGACGTTGAATTTATTCACTGTAATTTCAGTGATTCCATTAAAAATGCGAAAAGCGGAGATTTCGTATATCTTGACCCACCATACGCCCCGGAAAATACAAGGTCTTTTGTAGGTTATGTTGCAGATGGATTTAATTTAGATATGCATAATTTGTTATTCGATGAAATAAAAAACTTAGATAAGAAAAAAATTAAATTTGTATTGAGTAATGCAAAAGTGGAACTAGTAACACAAGCCTTTAAAAATTATAATTGTGAAGATATTATTGCGAGGCGCGCAATTCATTCTAAAAAACCCGGTTCCACCACAACAGAAGTCATTATTTTTAATTGAATAAAATATATAAAATGCCAAGTACAAAAAAATAGAACTAAAAGAATAATTTATTTTTTTTTAGATAAATTGCGCCAATATTTTCGCAAAACCCAGAGCAAGAAGACAGAGAAAAGTAAAGATCCTGCTATAAACTGTTCTGAAACCTCTTCGCCTAAAATTTCTCTAGCGACGA
>NZTO01000050.1 GCA_002703375.1 Fidelibacterota bacterium
TGCCATTGGTATCTGTTATTTTGCCATTAACATAGATAGTTTCAGATAGGGCGATGTTGATTAAAAAAAGAATTAGACAAGTTTTTTTCATAAAGTTTTCCTCCGCTAGTATCATCTAGATCAGGTTAAAAGGGTATGTTCTCAGCTTAAATGCACCCCTAACTACATTAAAATATAATAAGTTTAAATTATTTAAAAAAAATTATAAATTATATTTTATGAACCTTTATGAATTTGATCATTCTTTTTTTAATGAAAAAATAAAAACTATTGCTGGCATGGATGAAGCTGGTAGAGGACCACTTGCTGGTCCTGTTGTTGCTGCAGTGGTGATTTTGCCTTATGATTTTCATATGGATTCTATTAAAGATTCAAAGAAGATATCTGAAAAAAAAAGAATGATATTATATGATGAGATATTAAAGAATGCAATTGATTATGGTGTAGGAATCTGCCATGAAGATGAAATTGATCAATTGAATATTTTACAAGCAACTTTTAAAGCTATGAAAAAAGCTGTGGGACAATTAAATGCTAAACCTGATTTAACATTAGTAGATGGATTAAAAGGTCAAATTAATTACTATAATTGTAAATACATAGTTAAAGGTGATTCCAAAAGTCAATCTATAGCAGCTGCCTCCATTCTTGCTAAAGTTTCAAGAGATAAATATATGTTAGAATACGAAAAGGTTTTTCCTGAATATGGTTTTGCAAAGCATAAAGGGTATGGTACTAAATTCCATATTGAGGCTATAAAAAAGTATAAATCATCTCCAATTCACAGGAAGACATTTAAACCAATAAGTAATTATTTACCTACCTATGCAAGTTATAATACAAATTTAAAATTAAAAAAATTAGCAGTACAAATTGCTTCATCAATAAAAGTAAAAAATAATTTCAATATTTTAGAAATTTATGAAAATAGATCTTTTGATATTTTGCATAAAGAAAAACAAAGGATTGTATTATCTAAAGTTGAATTAATTTTGAATGAAAATATTGTAGAAGATGAATTTAAATTGAATTATGATGATGTCGAAAAGGAAATGATTTTTTTAGAAAAAAAATTAAAAGAAGATATTCAATTTGATGTAATTTCAATACAGTTATCTAAATCAAAACCAAATATTACAGTAAAAAAAAATGTCTATGTTAAATAATATAATTTTATTTTTAATTTTATTATGCAATTTATCTTTTTCCCAGATTCCTGATGCTATAGGTCGTAATGGAGCAGTAACCTCTTCAAATGCATATGCAACTAAGGTTGGTATTGATATATTGAAGGCTGGGGGAAATGCTATTGATGCAGCTGTTGCAGTTGGCTTTGCGCTTGCTGTTACTCACCCAGGAGCAGGAAATATTGGAGGTGGAGGTTTTATGGTTTTACATCTTTCTAGAGGTGATGTCATAACATTGGACTTTAGAGAAACTGCACCTGCCAAAGCCAGTAGAGATATGTTTCTTGATGAAAAAGGTGATGTTATCCCAGGTAAGAGTTGGAATACCGCATTAGCAGCTGGCGTGCCTGGTAGCGTAGATGGTTTTGATAAAATTCATAAGTTGCATGGTATACTACCTTGGGAAATGGTTGTTAGTCCAGCTCAGAAGTTAGCTGAGGATGGTTTTATTCTTGATCGAACTCTTGCAAAATCTTTGGGTATTTATAAAAATTTCCTATCAAGAGATTCTGTATCAAAAAAAGTTTTTGTAAAAGATAAAGATTATTTCCAAGTTGGTGAAATATTTAAACAACCAGATTTAGCAAAAACACTAAAACGAATTCAGGTTAATGGTGCTAGAGAATTTTATGAGGGTGAAACAGCACAAAATATTATTCAATGTATGAATAGAACTGGCGGTATCATCTCCCTAAAAGATTTAAAAGATTATCAATCGATTATAAGAGAACCTATAAAATTTGAATATAGAGGCTACACTATCTACTCAATGCCTCCTCCTTCTTCTGGAGGAATAGCACTAGCTGGAATTTTAAATCAATTAGAAAATGTAGACTTAAGTAAAATTGAATACCATAGTAAAGATCATGTCCAATATCTCACTGAAGCTGAGAGAAACGTATATTCTGATAGGGCATTTTATCTTGGTGATATGGATTTTATTGATGTACCAATTGATGAACTAGTTGATCAAGATTATTCAAATAAAAGGTGGAATGAAATAGATTTTAATCAGTCTAGAGAAAGTAAGGATATAATCCATGGAATATTTAATAATCATAAAGAATCTGAAGAAACTACTCATTATTCTGTAACAGACAGATGGGGTAATGCTGTAAGTGTTACAACAACAGTCAATGGATGGTTTGGAAATGGTATCACGGTTGATAATGCAGGTTTTTTATTGAATAATGAGATGGATGATTTTTCATCAAAACCAGGTGTTCCCAATAAATATGGTCTTGTAGGTGCAGAAGCTAATGCAATATATCCAGGTAAACGAATGTTAAGTTCAATGACACCAACAATCATTCTTGATAAAGATAAAAAATTATTTCTTGTTTTAGGTTCTCCTGGTGGTTCAACAATTATAACTACTGTAGCACAAGTTGCAATGAATGTTATTGATTTTGGGATGACCATTGAAGAAGCTGTTGAATCAAAAAGAATCCATCATCAATGGTTGCCTGATATTATATATGCTGAACCCAATAGTATTTTAGATAAACAACGAATAAATCTTACAGAAATAGGTTATACTATAAAAAAAAGACAATCTATAGGTGAAGCTAATTGTATTTTATTTGATAATAAAAATGGAATCTTTTATTCAAGTGGAGATAGTAGAAGGCGAGCAAATGCTAAAGCTTATTAAATGAAGAATAAATCTAAAAAAAAGAATTTTTTTCAAGAGCTCAAAACCTTGTTTGTTTTGGTTGTTGCAGCATTTACAATCAAGGCTACACTCGTAGAGATTTACATTGTACCTACCGGGTCAATGGAAGATACAATATTAACGGGGGATATGCTTATAGGAAACAAATTCATTTATGGAATGCGTACCCCTATGTGGGTAGGAATACCTTATACCAGAATTGGTTTTAAAACTCCACATTATAGATTGCCAAAATTCACTGAAATTAAAAATGGAGATGTGACTATTTTTGAATTTCCTAGAGATCCTTTTCAAAAATATGTAAAGAGATGTATTGGTATTGCTGGCGATACAATACATACAGTTGATAGAGAACTTTATGTTAATGGTAAGTTTGTAGAATTTCCCATAGAGGGTAAGCATATTAACCAAAATAAATTACCGAAAGATCAAATACAATCTGTCATTTGGTCATATTTTAAAGGGAATATGGATAATCTAAGTGATTTTGTTGTACCATATAAGGGTATGGAAATAGATTTCGAGGAAGTTGAGGATTGGCAGTCAATAATTACTCTTTTAGTTCAAGATGGCAATGAAGTTAGATTGGCTGATAGAAAATTTACTACAATTGATCCAACTGAAATAAGTAGAATGCATGGTTTTTTGAAATACTGGGTTCTTTCATTTTTTTATTCTGATAAAAGGAAGTTAAAACAAAAAGAAAAAAAAGAGAAAGAGCAACATTATGTCAAATTGATGAATAATAATAAGTCAAATAAAATTTACACACCTTGGCAGATACCTTTTTCAAGTATAGATAAAATAGATATTTTGGACAATTTATACATAAATGATATATCTGCATCAGATTTAAAAAAAATTAGATTAAGACATAATTATTATTTTTTTATGGGTGACAATAGGGATAATAGTTGGGACTCAAGGTTTTGGGGATTTGTACCAGATTATCATATATTAGGTAAGCCCGTTTATTCAGTTATAAATACATTCAATTTAAATAGTAAATTTTTTAGATTTAGGGTAGTATCATAGCAATGTTTGAGTTTATAGCATTCATATTAAAAATATTATTTGCAACTTTTTTAGGTGGACTAGTTAAATTCAGATTTGATGTTAATTCAGATCAAAAAAACAATGATATTATCTTGTCGTCTATGTTAGCATTATTTAGTAGTTCAATGCTTGGTATGTCTTTGCAATTTCCAAACGAGATTTTAGGTATGGTTTCAAGTGCTTCAATACTAGCTTGCATTGGAACAACATTGTACATAACAAAAAATAAAAATATTGAAGATAAAATAATATATTTATTTGCGTCATTAATAGGCCTCATTTCTGGAGGTGGCCTTGTATTTCAAGCTATTTTATTTACGAGTTTTATTATTTTATTGAAGAGATATAGTAATGATTTATTAGAATCAGTGAGCATTAAAGAAGAAGAAATAAATTAAAAAATAATAAAAATAGCTGTTGTAATTTCTATAGTTAGTTAAGCAAATTTTATAAGTAAAATATTTCACTTTATTAAACGGAGGTATTTATGGCAATAGATTTTGGGAATCCAAAAGAATATCTTGAATCTAAATTAGATGATTTAACGGAAGGTATCGGTGAAACATACGGTACTAAATTAATGGAAGAGTTAATTTCTAGATTAGAAACAACTATCACAGATTTTAATAAAGAGATGGAACAAGTTTTTGAACATTTAAAACCTAATGAGTCAAATAGAAGAGAGTTACTTGATAAAATTAAATCAGGCCAACCAATAGATAGTCAAGCAAAAGAAGTTGTTAAAAAATCTTCTAAACCTGCTTGGGAAGAAAAAATAGAAAAAATCGAAAAGAAAAAAAATAAGAAATAAGGAAAATTTATGCAAAGAGCAATTTGGATTGTAACATTTTTTGTCATTTTAGCTGTTAGTTACTACTGGTTATTTGTTGACCAAGAAAGATTAAATAAGATGGAATTATTAACTAAGAGCGATGAAACTATTACTGATAACATTAATACTGTTTCAGAACTTGAAAGACGTTTAGAACTAAGATATATAGGTCATGGTAAACATTTACAGGATATACAAGATGAATTCAGAGCTCATTACAAATCTTATATTGAAAAAATGGATTCTATTGATTTAGTTTTTGAAGAAATTAAATTTACAATGCAACAAATGGAAGATAATTTAGTCAAAAAAATTGACCGTACAAATGACGCTGTAGAAAATTTATCGGATAATTTTGAAAGTTTTAAAAGGAAAACAAATAGAACAACTAGAGAAATTCAATTAGATATAAGTACAATTAAAGATGATATCAATAAAATTATGGAAAGATTGCCTGAAGAAAAGAAGAAAAAATAAAGTTTTAATTTGAAGGAGCTTTTACAATGAGAAAATATATTAAAAGTACTATACCATTTTTATTATTTACTTCTTTTATTTCTTGTCATGATTCTGCAACCAACAGTGTAGATGTTTTAAATAATGAAATGTACAGCTTAGAAACTTGTGAAACATCTTTTGGTCCGGGAGTTCCTGAATTCTTTACAAAATATTTTAGATGTGTTACTGCAAATATGTCAGAGAGCGGTGAATATGTTAATATTTATTTTAATTCAAAACCACCATATTTAAGTTGGTATTATCCACCAGATGATCCAAATTATACACCCTGGTACAGTCTTGGTGAAAATTATTATCAAAACCCTGGTCAGATAATTGGTGAAAATCTTGTAGTGTCAATCCCTATCAATCCTGTTCCAAGGCAAGAGACTAATTCATGGATTGATAATTTTTATGTTAATGGAGAAGTAGATGGAGGAGTAGAGTATTCAATGGGAACCACAGGAGCTGCNTTGAATGGNGTAAGCATGTTTAATCCNTGCGCAGCACCTGGTGATNTAATTGAAAATGAGATTTATTCNTTTGATCCATATGCGGGACANCCAGCTGGTTCCAGATACCATTATCATACATCCTCNAAAGGTCCACTTGAAGTTTTAGAANTTAATGGTTTAACTCAAAATACNACTCCTGGTTTAGCTGATGTTGAATTGTATGGTATAATGTGTGATGGAGTTCCTGTATTGGGTTGCACTGAATTGGACGGTTCAACTCCAAATAATTCAGATTGGGATGCTCAGAATGGTCACGTTCATGACATTGTTGATGAAAATGGAACTGTACATTTTAATAGGTATCATACTCATATTTGTTATGATGAATTAAGTGAGGATNCAAATGATTTTAATAGTTTTGAAAAACATGAATTTACTCCAGAAGTTTCTTTTTANACTTTACCTGGACAAACTAATACNGATGTATGTAATGTAAGTGATACACCTATAGAACCTGATGCTGAAATATCACTAGACTTTAATGAAAATTTGACTCCAAGCAAATATTCTTTGTTAAATTTTTATCCTAATCCCTTTAATCCTACAATATCTATTGAATATGATGTAAGTAAATTTTCTACAATCAATCTATCAATTATTGATTTNAAAGGAAATGTGATCGATATTTTAATCAATGATGATATTTATCCTGGATTTCATTCAATTGATTGGAANGCCTTAGATCAACCATCAGGTATTTACTTTATCAANTATCAAGTTAATGATTTTGTTGAAATACAAAAAATCACCCTACTAAAATAAGTTGATTAAAAAATATAAAAAAAAATACAAATTTGTAGTTTTTTTTATATCAATTTTATTTTGTTCAAATGATAAGCCTGGATTGATTTCGTATGAAATTATAAGAGGGAAAATTTCACATCAAAAACATTATCCTAATTCTGATATATATGAATTTCATTTGTCAAACGGAGCAACAGTTTTTTTTAAAAAAATAAATTCAAGCTCAAATGAAATTCTTTTTAAATCATTTTCATTAGGAGGAAAATCTATATTATCCAAAAATGAATTGGTTAATGCTGCTATAATACCAGATTTGATAAATCAGTCTTTTTATGAAAAATACAAATATCTTGATATTAATACTGAATTATCTAATAATTTAGTTCATTACACAAATTATATAGATCAATATTATCATGGTTCGGTTGGTCATAGTTCAAAAGAAAATTTTAAAATATTTTGTGAATTGCTTCATTTAAATTGGTCAAAACCAATATACGATCCAGATATATTNAAAAAAGTAATAAAAAAATTTGAAAATCAAATTATTGACGAAAAATCGAATCCATATAAACAATATGAAATTTTAATNGATAGAGTAAATTTTTCCAATCATCATTCTAAGCAATCTATATCTACTAANTCGTTATATCAATTAAATTTAGATGATGTATTATATACTTACAGAGATTTGTATTCAAATCCACAAAATTTTTCTTTTATTTTTGTTGGCAATATTGATGTAGATGAGTTTAAAAATCATATAAGNAAATATATTGGTGGACTACCTGTGATTTCTAAACAGCTTGCAAAAATAAATAAAGGTTGTTATTTTTTTCCTTTTATACCGGTAAATAAATCAATTGAATACGAGCTAGGTGACACTACCAAGCATACGATTACTTTTTATAAAGGAATTGANAATAAAATTGATTCATATATCGATCTTGATATCGCTATAAAAGTTTTTGCTAAAAAAATGAAAAATGAATTAGGTAATGATTTTAATATTGAATTTGGATTTAATACAATTCAACCGATAAAATCCTATACAACTACTTATATTTCATACTATGATAATGGCAGCTATGATACTAAAAAAATGTTTAATNTAATAAAAAGATTGAAAAAAGACCTCAAAATAAAAAAAGAATTAAATCAGATTATTAATAGTGAAATAGAAAAAAGAAATGATTCAGTTTCAAACAATAGATTTTGGTTAGAAAAAATTAACAAGTATATAATTTACAATATAAACTTTGATAAGATTATTGAGGAAGAAAACAGATTAAATAAAATTAATTCACAACAGATTAAAAAACTTATTATAAAACATTTTTCAAAATTGAGACATTCTGTTGTTTCATTAAATAAAAAAGATTGGAGTTATTTCTATGATGCAAATTGAGCATATTATTGGAGATATTGTTTGTGTAGTTCTAAGAGACCCAAAGAGTCTTGAGGACATTAACATAAATGAAAGAATTTCTTATTTTAAAGTTAGAGGATTTGATAAAATGGGATTATGGGTTGAACATCCTGATTTAGTGATTGTAAAAACAGAAGANGAAAATGGTGATCCCATTCCAGAAAATAAACAAAAACATGAACGTTTAGATGCCTCTGTTTTAATAACCTGGGATAATGTCCAATCTATTTTACATTACCCTAATAGGGAAGGGTACGATTTTCCAAGTGAATTTGAGAGAGAGGTAGGATTCAAAATTAAAACTAAAAAATTACGAAAGGATAAAAAATGAAAGTAGGCATCGTTAAAATGTGGGATAATTCTAAGGGTTTTGGTTTTATTGAGGATGATGAAGGATGGGATTATTTTTTAAATATATCAAAAGTTAGACCAGGTCAAAAAATAAGAGAAGGTGACAAAGTAAAATTTGATGTTTTTGAAGGCCAAAGAGGTCCATCAGCTGTTAATGTGTCAAAGTATTAAATGATTATTAGACCCTTTCATTTAGCTATACCTGTTAGAAAAATAGAGGTTTCAAAAAAATTTTACGTAGAAATTCTAGGATGTTCATTAGGAAGGAGTAGTAAAAGTTGGGTTGATTTAAATTTTTTCCATCACCAACTTGTTCTTCATCAAAATAATAACCAAAATAAAATAATTAAAAATGAAGTTGATTCTCATAGCATACCTATTCCACATTTTGGAGTCATATTATATTGGAATGATTGGCATGACTTATCAAAAAAATTAAATAACAAAATAGAGTTTGAAGTAGAACCTCACATAAGATTTGCAGGTAAAATTGGGGAACAAGCTACTATGTTTTTTAGAGATCCAGATAATAATGCTCTTGAGTTTAAAGCATTCAAAAATGATAGCCAAATTTTTGAAAAATAAATAAAACTATTGAAAAACTACTCTAAAAAAGGAATTGAAAGATCTAGTATTTGTCTGAAACCTATTGTTATTTGAATTGCATCAATTTTTTGTTTGAAATCTCCCTCATTAGTTGAAGATAGTGTTCCTTTGAGAAAATATGGCTTTTGTATACCCAAAATAATTGATCCTTTGGCAATATTTCTAGTATATCCTATTCCAAATAATACCATTTCACTTTTTGAATTTGGAGTTTTAATATCGTTCCAATATGATTCAGATGTCCTTAATAAATTAAAATTAAAACCCAATGATCCGTTAATTGAGTTTATCTTTGATGATAGCATTGTAAA
>NZTO01000051.1 GCA_002703375.1 Fidelibacterota bacterium
TTGAATTTAAAGTAAAATGGATTATAAAAATGTAATAGGTAGTGAGTTCTTCTTATATAGGCCCAAATTTTAGAAATGCTGTCTTAAATAAATACGGAACTTCTATCGAAATAAATTTCGATTCAGATCTTGGAGATGTTCCCTTAACAAACTCATTTGATTTAAGAGTTAACGGGATTGTAAGAAATATTTCTTCAATAACAAAAATCAAAGATACACTTTTTATCAATCCTGAGACCTCAATAAGTAATACGGATTCAATTACTCTTTCTTATTCAGATCCGACTGCTGAAAATGATACAAAAGCCATACAAGATAAAAATGGTAATGATTCAGGATCTATAGGTTCTATAACGGTTACTAATAAACTTCAAGGATTTATAAATTCAAACAATATAATAGATTTCGGTTATCCAAAAGCTAGTGATGAATGGAATTTACAAACTGGTGCTCGAATAGAAGGTGAACTAACTAATTTAAATGAGCCTGCAATCTATAAATTTCAATATTCAAATGATATTAATTATATTTGGCCAGGAATCGGCGTCCCGAATCTGTCTTATTTTGGTATCGATTTTAGTTATTTTGTTGAAGTAAGACCATTTGATATCTACATAATTGATTCAAATGCAAATCTTGTAAAGGACAAATATAAAGTTGACGAGAACTATACACATTTTTATTTCGCAGAAGGTAAGGGTCAATATGGAACTCCTATTTCAGATATCTTTAACCCCAATGACAAAAAGGAAGATGGTGAAACAAAATCTTTTATTGATGGAGAAAACTATTACTTAATTATTGAAATAAATAAAGAACCTTTAACTTTAGATCAAGATGGTTACCAAATCGATGGCTTAGCAGAAAGTCAAATTTCAAAAATAGAAAACAAATTTAATAGTGTAAGTTCCATTCCCTTCATACTATTTACTAACTATCAGAGTATGGAACTCCCATTAGATAGTATTACCCAAGAATTTAATAATACAGATTTAAATAATGCTTTTGACTTTGGATTAATCACAGGTGGAGTTCAAAAACCTTCAACTGGAAACTATTCTGTAAATACCTCAGAATATTATAAATTTACTCTTGGTGATAAGGCGAATACAGACCACTTTATTAAAGTTTCACTCAGAGATCAAGATAAATGGCTTAATGCCGGAATAGACGAAAGCTTATATACAGAATCAGATGAAAGTTGGCTGCCAGTTTTGTTTTTAGTTGATGATGCAAATAACATAATCAACAATCAAAAAATTTCCTCTTCTAACAATGGCTCTTACTCTTTAGATGGATTAGAACCGGGAACTTATAATTTGGTAGTTAATGCCCCTGGCTATTTAAGTTCAGATGGCGATTTTTGGCCTTGGGGATATGAGAGACGTGGAATTTNNTATAATCTTGAATTTAATGCACCTGAAAAGAAGTCTAATAATCAAGTTGANGAAGATATTTTTTCTCCCGTAGATTTAGGCTTGGTTGATTCCTCTTCNAGCCGAACTGACTTATCNATACAAAATGGGGAAGATCAGGATGTTTTTCAATTTCGATTTGATCAATCCCAAAGTATTGATTCTATTAAGATTTCTTTTCAGCATTTAATATCAGACATAGATGTTGAGCTTTTAAATAGAAATAGTAATATCCCCATATTAAAAGGGCAATCTTTAACAGACGACGAAATAATTAATATTTCTACTTTACCTTCAGGTGATTATGATTTAANGATTTATAGTCATAACAAAAGTAGTGGCAANTACAGCATTAATTTTGAAGACTTATCAAGTCCTAATACTCCTGATAGTTATGAATCATCAATAACTAAATACACAGAATTTTCTTTTGACGAAGAGGGAAATCTTCTTAATCACAATGTTAAAACAGTAAGCGGAAATAATATTGTTCAATCATCAAGTAATTTACTAACTATTACAGGCACTCATGAATTTGAGAACTTAACTCTCAATGATAATAATGACGTTGATTTTTACTATTTCACGCTAGATGGTGATTCCAAACCTAGTGATGAAATACAAATTAGATTTGATCATTCTCGAGGTGATATAGATGTTGAGCTACATAATGCAANTGGCAACTTAAACCAATCAAATTCTACCCTTGCACTTAGTGGTTTAATTGAAAGTTCTACTTCTGGAACAGATAATGAAAAAATNTCTCTTAAAGGTTTAAATAAAGATGATTATATACTTAAGGTTTTTAATCCCAATAATTTAGAAAATTTTAATAATTCTTACTCAATAAAATTTGATACGGTTTCTGAAAACAAACCAAAGCCTGATGAATATGAGACCTTAGATGGAACTGAATCTATTATTAATTGGAGATTATCAGAATTTGACAAAACTTGGAGTAAACAAACTATCCATAATTCAGATGACGTGGATTCCTATAGTTTTGCAATCGAAAGTGCTCCATCCGATGGAGATCGATTAGAAATTGTATATCTTGATGATGGAACAGATCTTCTCTTAGAAATATATGATGAGACAGGATCNTCTTTAATTACTT
The DNA here is from genome assembly GCA_002703375.1 of Fidelibacterota bacterium. Taxonomy (GTDB): domain Bacteria; phylum Fidelibacterota; class Marinisomatia; order SCGC-AAA003-L08. The sequence continues at coordinate 2,533 of NZTO01000051.1, forward strand.
CTAAAACTACAAGTATTTCTAAAGATATATTTTTTGACTGGAGAGGATCTCGTGAAAATAAATATCTACACAAACAAATAGATCTTACTGGTTTATCAGTTGGTAATTACATCGCGAAGGTTCAAGGAAATAAAGCTGATCATGTATCAACATATCAAATTGGTTTTAATCACAATGCTCCAGTTAAAACCTTATTAAAAGAAGATATTTATGATAAGAACGATCTTTCTAATGATGATTATAGTTCTGCTACAAATTTAGGAATTATTTCTGACCTTCATACATTAAGTAATCTGACAATTCATTCTGGTGATGATATTGATTGGTATAAATTTCAGGTCGCAAAAANAACTGGAAGAAATACTGGTATAAAAGCTAAAATCCCTGTCTATGGTTCAGGGGGGGTAGAACTCTATTTATATGAAGAGGTTGAGAATTCAAACAATAATTCGGAAAATGATTTTAATAATAGAAATAATGATCTTGGAGATGGTTTACCTTCTTCTGGGGGCGATAACAATTTTTCATTTAACGGTTCAAACTCTCTTACTAATTTGAACAAAACCAACTATGAATATAAAGGAGGAGATGAAGCATATTTTGATAGGTTTTTAAGTAACCAAAACAATTACGAAATACTTTCAATAGACTCTACTTACTGGTGGGAAGATGCACAAAGTTTACAACCAGGAAAAAATTACTATTTAAAAGTTATTGGAGGTGATTTAAGTAGTTCTGCCTCCAATGGACCAGAATATGATGACATAAATGAAAATTTTAAGCCAATACATCCTCTCTATAATCAGGANTTCGATCATTTTGATAGTGTTACTGATTACGAATTAAAATTTTTTATAACTGAGGGAGTAAATCCCCCTAATTATTCAAAAGATTTATACGAAGAGAATTCAGGTAACGATTCTCCACAAACTGCTACCGATCTTGGGGCTTTGAGTGGGGAAGTAGAAATAAACGGTTTAACAATTCATGATAAGAATGACATTGATTATTTCAAATTTGAACTAAATGAAGGCTCATTTAGGAAATATGACACTATTAAAATCGTAGGAGATCAACTTTCTGGTTGGAATAAAGTTTCTCTTTGGAAAGATGATCTTAGTGAGTTAGCAACAGGTGATTATAGAAGTAATAATTTATGGGATACAACTGAAAACAATGTTAATCAATTTCGCCTAGAAGGTCTTAAAACCGGGAAATATATCTTAGGTATAAATAGATCACAAGATTTAGATTCAATAGGGAATTACAGTATTAAGTTTGACTTGCCAAAGCTTAATAAAGAAACAAATGCTAGAGCAGATGATCCTTTTGAAGGCATTAATGGAAATAATACATGGGACAAAGCTACAGAGATATCTTTAGATAGAGGAACAAATTATTTAGTTAATGGTTCAATTTCTCATCCAAAGGATGAAGACTGGTATAAATTTAGAATCAAAGAAGAGGTCTCATCAGGAAGTCATTTTGTCAGGATGCAGCATACTCTTAATACAGGTGAATTTCTAGATAATGGTCAAGAATTAATTCATAATATTGATCTTGAACTTCACACTTTNAATAATGAAGGAGANGTTGTTCTTGTTCCAGGAGGAGATTGGGANGATACACACTTCCCGGGAATTGAAATTGGCAGAGGTCCCTTGATTCCAGGAGATTATTTNCTAAAAGTCCACTTAAAAGAATTTCACCAGACCTCTCCTGATCATGGAATATACGATGGAGGAGACTATCAACTAAAAATTAGGCCCACAATATTACAGCCCCTTGAAAGTGACAGGTATGATGTTAATGGCAAAAATATATCTCTATATGACATCGGTGGCAAGGAAAATGCACCATCTCTTGGAGTTATTGAAGAACCATCNGCTACTGAAAANATAAAATTATTTACTGAACTAAGAAAAGAACTACCTACTCAATTTAATTATGACTCAATACCTCAATGGGTAGATTACTACGAGACTTACAAATTTACACTTAANCACACAGCTGGTTTAGATGATTATGTAAAAGTAATAAATCCTCCCGGCACATCTACTTCTCAACTACTTTATGCAGAAGTTTATTCAAACATTGATGATGTTTTCCCACGAGGTTGGGATCTAGGAAATGATGAGATTACTACTACTAGTTTGAGCGGACTGGCTCCAGGAACATATTATATNGATATNAAAGGTCATCATCCAGAAGGATTTTTTGGTTGGGGGGATTTTCCTGTATATGGTAATTATGAATTAGAGTTTAATGGGCCACCTCACCATTCAATTGGCGATAGATTTGAAGTAAATAAAGCAAATGATACACTTGAGAATGCAACTTTAATCTTAAATAATAAAGATCAACTTTCNATATCAGGTTTATCTCTGCATTACGAGAATGATTTAGATTATTATCAGATTTCCATTTACGGCGAAGGCAATAATGATCACTTTATTGAGATAAGAGAAACTGATGAGNATTTAAATGCCGCACTAACATTAGATCTTCTCGATAACCATGGTAATAGTATTTGGAAATCAAATTCAGGGGAGATTTATGATAATAATAATAATTTATCAAGATTACCTCTTACTGGTTTATCAAAAGGTGATTACTACATTTTGGTTTCTAAAGGGCAAAATTCCAATTTTAATGGGATAAGAAACTATGATCTAAAAATTTCTTCAAAATCTAGTCAAATTCATCAAGACTCTTATGAAAAATATGAAGAAAATAATGCAATTAATCTTGGAACCCCTAGTAATTATTTGTATCAATATGAACAATCAATTCATTCATCAGAATCTACACCTGATTTAGATTTAAAAGGATTTTCTATTAGTAAAAAAGGAAGTATAAAAGATGGTGTCGGAATTAGGTTTGAAAATTCATTNGGAGATTTAAATTTAGAAGTTTATAGTATTGAAGAAAATAAAACNTTAAATTTAAAATCTCGAAGTGAGACATTNAATGATAATGAATGGATTTCTTTTGAAAATTTTGAAGTTGGAGATTATCAATTAAAAATTTCTGGACATNAAAATGCCAGTAATTTATATANTTTAGAATTTGCTTCGCCTGGAAGAACCATTTTGCAAGATGCTTATGAGTCCAATAATTCTTTCGAAAAAGCCTCTGATTTAAAATTAATTGAAGGTCGAACTTATCTTGATAAACTTTCTATTCATGATTCTGATGATGTAGATATCTACAAATTCAGAACTGCTTCGGGCTCCAATGTAGAAAATAATATATCAATAAATTTTTGGAATGATATTGGAAACCTTGATATTGAACTTTATAGTGGAGATTCAAAAAAACTAATTAACTCCTCATTTGGTTTTACAAATAAAGAAAATATAAACTTAAATAAACTTCCATCAGGAGAATATTTTTTAAAAGTCTTTGGTAGAGGCAATTCTTTTGGAGAATACTCAATTGAATTTGATTTGCCGGATGAAAGAGTATCCTCAGATTTAAATGAAATTAATAATGGAAATAACGTTTTTACAAATGCTACAGAAATCAAAAGGTCACAAAATGGATTCTTTTCTACAGAGTTTGGTTCGATCCATGAAATAACTGATATTGATTTTTATTCTTTTAATTTAGATAAACCTGCAAGTAAACAAGATTCTATAAACTTGTACTTTGATAACTCGGACGGAAATTTAGACATTGAACTTTTCTCAGAAGATTCAAACAATTTAACAAGTCTGGCAGTTGGCTCAAGCCATACTGATAATGAAACACTCTCGTTAAATGGTTTTGGTGCAGGTAAATATATTTTAAAAGTATCTGGGAAATCATCTGCAAAGAATAATTATTCACTTGATATATATCAAAAAGAGAGAGATTATTATTTTTCGAATGATTATCAAGAATACATAAATGAAGAATCATATAATCAATCANNNTCTGAAATTCCATCAATTNCTTTAGGAGATGTNTTNAATGATAANTTTAGTAATGATTCNATTGAAAAAGCATTTNACNTAGGACTTTTAGAAGGCTCAAAAAAAGTTATTTCTAATGCAGCNATTGTTGGAACTGATGAAAATTTTAATGTAGATAGCGATTTCTATAAATTTGAAATAAGTAAAACAGGAACNAAGGAAGATAAGATTAANTTGACGTTTAAACAATTTGATGGAGATTTAGACTTAATTCTTTATGACACTTACAGTAAGGTAATTGANTCATCTTTATCAATTTCATCTAACGAGTCAATATCACTCAAAAATATATCTCCTGGAAGTTATTTCTTAGAAGTAAAAGCACCNAATAACCACTCTGGCTATATTTTCAATCCGATTGACGTAGGGGTAAAATATGAAATAGATATTATTGCGCCTCAGGCCCAATTATCTGCTGACAAATACGAACCAAATANTAATTTTGATTCTTCCTATGATTTAGGGTCCTTTGAAGGAAGAAAAAAAATTGATACTCTTTCCATTCATCAAGCCGGTGACAAAGATATATTTGATATCGAACTTTTATACAAGGGAACAGATACAGACGAAATTTCTATTGATTACTTTAATAAATTCGGTAATTTAAAATTTGACTTATATTCCAATAATGATTCAGAAAGGACTTTAATAAAAAATTCATTAAGTACTCTATCTGGCTCTTCTTTAAGTCTTAATGGAATTGAAGCGGGCAAATATCAAATAGAAATTTACGGTGAAAACAATACTGCGACGAATGAATATGATTTAACGGTAGAGCTTCCAATTGACCCTACTCGTCCAGATGCATGGACAGCTATGTATTATTTTGTCTCAAATGATTTAAATAATTTTAGTCATTATGACATTAATGGTCTTGAACATATTTTAAATGATTTGCCTTCTGGGGTAAATATTGCAGTTTTATGGGATCAACCTTCAGCTATTAAAAGTACAAAAGATAGAGCACCAGTAATCACAGGTACAGCCGAAATTGGTAGTGAGGTTTCACTCTATTTTAATTCAGATCAACTTTTAGGAACTGGTATAACGGATTATCAGGGNAACTGGTCTATAGCTCCAAATCAACTTTTAGCAAATGGTACNCATATTCTCAAAGCAATTTCAAAAGATCATGCAGGCAATACTTCTGTATCTGCAAATTTAGATGTAATTGTTGATAGCTCTCTCAATTCTCAAAATATACCTACAATTACAGGCNCTAATCTANTNAATAACTCTACTCCCACATTTACTGGTAGTGCTGNAGCAAACTCATACGTTCGGTTGTTAACCCAATTTGATGGAAAAGAAGGGGAAACAACTATTGGAGAAACAACAGCTGATCATAATGGCTTATGGCAGATTTCAGTGGATACTAATTTTCCACTTTCAGATAGTTCATACTCTTTATTTGCACAGAGTTCAAGTGATTATTTCAACTGGGAAAAATCAGCGGGGTTCAATATTACAACAGATACTGTAATTACAAATCCAAAAATAAATAGTGCTTCATCATTTAATACTTCAATTCCAAAGTTAATGGGATCTGCTGAAGCCTACAGCGAGNTTGTTCTTTTTGAGGGAAGTAATAATCTTGGATCTATCATTACTGATGCAAATGGAATATGGTCAATTATTCCCAATAATAATTTTTCAGATGGGAATCATGTCATACATGTAACTTCNACAGATAAAGCTGGAAATAGTTCTTCATCAGAACAATTAACCATCTCTATAGACACATCAACTTTAAATAATTCATCTTTACCAGAACCAACAATCACGTATTCAGGTGAAAAGCTAGTAAACATTTCAACACCAACAATAACTGGCCAAGCAAAAGAAGGAACAACAATCGAATTACTTTCTAATGAAATCCTTTTAGGTTCTGCGATAACTGATACAGATGGAAACTGGTCAATAACTTCAAAAAATTTATCTGATGGCATTTATAACCTAATTGCTACTTCTTCTGATGGGACTGGCGTTAAAAGTACTTCCACTGGATTAAACATAAATGTCGATACTAAAACNNTAAAGCCGACAATCACAGATAGATCAATTTATCAAAATTTCTCTTCTGGTGCTGGGCAACAAGATCCATGGAATACTGTTGGAAGGGCAATTATTAAAGCTGATAATGATCAAANTATGGTTTCATCATATTTTGAAATTCTTCCNGAANAAGCTACAGGNNATCCANANACNTTAAAGGAATTTATANCNTGGGCAAACGAAAAAGCTCCTGCAGAAAATCAACTATTATCNATTAATGGTCATTCNTCGGGACTTTATCAAATTACAAGTGATGATGGAGATATTGAAAACGGTGGTTCTCTTCTATTAGATACNACAGCTAAAGCTTTAAAAGATTTAAAAGATTCTCGGAATCTTGATATTGAAATTCTTAAATTAGATGGATGCTTNACNGGAACCATGGAAATGGCATATCCGTTNAGGGATATTGTTGACTTTACTTTGGGNACTGAAGAGGTTATGAGTGCTACATCAGCTAATACNCATACACATCTAGGTCTGTTAAGCGAGTATCCACATGATGTAAAACCAGAGAATTTAGCTTCTTACATCGTAAAAGATTATGAATTTTATCTTGATGGAACAGCAAAATCACTAGGAAAAGATACTTTTTCTTCTATTGAGGGAAACAAGCTCCAAAATTTAGCAGATAAAATTAGCTTATTTGTTGACGCAACAAAATCAGCGAGTGGCACGGAAAGATATCAACTTGAGGTGATTCGATCTTTTTCTCCTTATTATAATTCTGGAAACTATACAAGAGATTTAGGACAGTTTTTGGCTGGTGTTTCAAGAAGTACTGTAATCAGGAATGATTCAATAAAAACAGCGGCTGGAAATGCACTTATCGCTCTAAAGGACGCTGTAAGTGATAANACAAATGATATACGNAGAAGTTTTGGTTTATCAATACTTTTCCCAGACAGCACAAATCTTGATAGTTCAATAATGGGTTCTAATTATGCCGCTAGTCATTCTGATTTCGTCAATGATACNAAGTGGTATGAATTTGTGTCTGATCAGCGCACTTATTTCGAAAGTATTGATACCACAGGACTTGATTTACACAAAGTTCATAATTGGACNACTTTTAATAACACGGCATCAAGTGCATATAATTTAGGAAAAGTTAGNGGTAAAGGAGTAATTTTTAACAAATTACCGCTTTTAGATGGTGAATCAGACTTTTTTAGATTTTCAATAACATCAACAGGATCCTCTAATGAATCCATAAAAGTGCAAAATAATGGCCAGAAAATAAATTCATTAGAGTTAACCTTAAGAGAACTNGATGGAAATATTGTTAAGTCAAGTAACTCGGGAGATTCCATTTCTCTTGATGCAGTAAAAAAAGGGGAATATACAATNGAANTAAAAAATACTGGATCATCAATAGCNTCTGCAACTTTAACCATTGATGCTCCAGTAAATNTTGAAAGTGNNAATATAACGAATACATCAAAAGAAAAAGCNAAAAATATTGGGATGGTTGCTGGTCCAGANAGAGTTGCNGGTAATTCTTCACCTGCAACTTCAACAAGTGATGGGGAGTGGCAGTATTTTTCTTTTAATACAACTGCTAAATCTCTCACTGAACTTGATTACACAGTTGGAATAAATATGTCCAACAGTGCAGAATTTGAAGTTGAAATTTTAGATGAAAATGATTCTGTTATNAGTAGTAAAACTGGAGTTGGATCAACTGATATAAACTANATNGTTTCNGGTTTAGGTGATACCTACACTTTAAGAATTAGAGAGAAGAAATTAACCGATTCGAATATAGGGGAAAGGGATCCCAATGGCACTAATTCAACATTAAGTTTACTTTTTCACCCAGTTACTGACTTTGATGTTCCTACTATTACAGGGCCACTAACTTCTTCTATTAGCACACCAACAATTACTGGAACATCAGCTGCGAATAGTAATGTTTCTATTAAAAATGGAATCAAGACATTAGGTTCAACAACTTCAGATTCTCAAGGAAACTGGTCAATAATCCTTACAAGCCCTCTTCCAGATAACAGCTATTCAATTGTTGCCACCTCCAACAATTCATCATCTCAGCCATTCAATTTAGTTATTGATTCAAATGCTGACACCACTCCACCTAATGCCCCAACCATAACAACATCAACCACCACCACAAATATTACTACTCCAACAATTATTGGGCAAGCAGAAGCAAATAGCATTATAACTTTATATAAAGATGGGATAACTACAGGTGTTGATACAAATTCGGATGAAAGTGGAGATTTTGTAATTAATGCACCATCTCAATCAGATGGAACATTCGCTTTTTCTGTTGTCGCTACAGATATTTCTGGTAATTCATCATCAGCATCTAGTACAGTTGACATTACAGTAGATACTACGTCTCCAATAATATATGGAGAAAATATCTTTAATGTTGAAGAAAATACAACAAAAGTAGGTTCCTTTACTGCTAATGAAACTATTGATACATGGTCAATAATTGGTTCAGATTCCTCATCTTTTTCCATATCAGAGGATGGTCAACTAGTTTTTGATCCTGCACCTGATTATGAAAACCCTGCATCTAATACATCATCTAATTCTTATTCAATAACAGTAAAAGCAATAGATGTGGCTGGAAATAGTGCTACATCAGACCTGTCTATCAATGTTACTGATAATGTAAGTGAGCCAATAAATATATATGTTGATAGTGGTTCTTTTTCTTCTCCTTATTATAATTTTTTCTTAGATTCAGATGGATCCAATCAACTTCAAGTTGTTGAGTTAGATATTAGTAAAAGCTATAAATTTCATAGACTTAATAATGAAACATCCCACCCATTTTATATAAGTAATATTGGTTATAAGTCTGAGAGTACTAATTTATTGAATTTTTCAGGCGAAGGAACGTATAATAATGGCATAAAAGGTTCTGAAAGTTTCACTCTAAGCTTCGATGGCAAGATTAATGAAATTGGTAATCTGTTTTATTATTGCTCCGCTCATTCATCTATGTTATTTCAAATAAATACCATTGATTCTTCAAACAATGGCAACGCAACATTTTCATTAACAGGAACAGCTTCAGTAGGAAATACACTTTCAATAGTTACTGAATCTGAAGATCCAGATGGTACAGCAAGAATTGATTATAAATGGGAACAAAGTACTGATGGTAATACTTGGGATTTAGTTGGTAGTCAGTCCCACTATCAAATAACAGGAAAGGATGCTAATAAGAGTCTTAGAGTAAGCGTTGATCATACTGATAATGATGGATTTGAATCCAATATTAAAATTCCTTTCAATTCAATAATCTCCAAGGGCTTCAATAAGTTAGAAGGTTTAAGAGCGGATGATTCTTTTGGAGAAAATGTAAGTATTTCTGCAGATGGAAATATTATTGCAATATCTGCGCCTGATTTCGATTTATCACAGGATGCGAACGGTTTTTGGGGTAATCAAGGTCAGGTAAAAGTCTTTGAATTATCAGATAATGGAGAGAGATGGGAGCAATTAGGCGGAGAAATTAATGGAGGGGAAATATCGCAAGGATTAGGAAGCTTAATAAATTATGAATTCGTTATTGGAAATTACCTTGAGGAATATGCGGGTAATTCCTTGGAGTTATCTGATGATGGTTTAACAATAGCTATTGGTACTCCCACTGCGACCGGTCCGGAACCTTTTCTTAAAGAACAGACGGGAAAAGTAGAGGTATTCAAATATTCTCAGGATTCAGACAGCTGGATTCAGGTAGGGGATGATATTTTCAGCAAGTTCCCCAGTATATATGGTGAATTCGGCTCTTCTTTAGATCTCTCTGCAGATGGATCTGTTTTAGCAGTTGGAGGACCTAAATCCTATGCTGGTTTGTCCCTGGGTGCCCCACAAGTAGGGGAAGTTAATTTTTATGAGATTAAAGATGATAATTGGCAAATACTAGACAATAACATTAATACTATCCTCTATGGAGAGTCATATGGACTTGGCCAAACTGGATTTGGTTTCTCAGTAAGTCTTTCATCCGATGGATCAATTGTTGCCATTAGTTCTCCATATAAGCAGATTCAATATGAGTCAAATGGAAATACATTAATCAAACCAAACAGCGAAGAGGCTGGAAGTGTTACTGTCTATAGCAGAAGAAATATTGGTTATAAACAATTAGGAAATGAAATATTCGGAGAGAACGGAGGCGATCATTTTGGAGAGTCTATTTCTCTATCTGCAGATGGATCTACCCTGGCAGTTGGTTCTACAGGTAATGATAACAATGGAGCAGAATCAGGTTCTGTTAAGGTCTACAGGTATTTAGAAAATAGTTGGACTCAGATTGGTCAAGATATTTATGGTCAGAGGGAATTTGATAAATTTGGTAAATCAATAAATTTATCTTCTGATGGATCAATTGTTTATGTAAGTTCTACAGGAAACAACGATAATCCCGGAAAAATCCGCAGATTTGATTACAACAGTAACTCAGACGAATGGATGGAGTTTGAATCTGAGATAGCGAGTTCATCTACTAATGATAATTTTGGTGTATCGATGGATATATCAAATAATGGTTCATTGATAGTAGGCTCTCCAGGTTATAGTTCTGAGAATGGAGAATTTGGGAAGGCTGAAATATATGATTTCCAAGATTCATATGTTGCTTACATAGCTGGATCACCAAATAATGGTGCTGCATCATTCTTGATTTCACAATCTGGACAAACCTTATCAATCACAGAAGATTCTGCAGATCCTGAGGGGAATGGCACCCCATCCTACAGCTGGCAAACATCAAGTGATAATACAAACTGGTCTGAAATATCTACATCATCTACTTACACAATTACATCAGCAGAAGAAGGTAAATCCATAAAGGCAATAATCTCATATGAGGA
>NZTO01000052.1 GCA_002703375.1 Fidelibacterota bacterium
GCTCTCGTTTTGACGCGGGACCATATCGATGCGCACAACATCGCCGAGGTCGAGGTTGCGAAAGATTGCCAGGATACGCTGTTCGGTGATATTCTTAAAGACGCGAGGAATACAAACAGAAGGTGAAGTAGGAGTCTTGTTCGAGAAAGACTGCGATGCATAACGAGAATTGGACATGGATGCCATGATTTATCGTGGAGATGTCTTTCTGGACATTGACGAAAAGTATTTCAATTTTTTTTTTGTTTGCATTTGCACGTGTACATTTCGAAATAGTTATGATACAAAAAAATGAAGAAAAAATGAAAATAAAAAATTATTCTAGATAACACCTATAACACAACCCAACCCCAGTTTCTCTCTTATCTCTTAATCTCTCTTGTTCGTGTAATCCGTGGTACACCATTGTACCGATGGCTACGCCGTGCACGATTCGCTTTCATCATAGTTTTCCTTGATGAATTTATCTACCTGCTCTGCGGCATATTTGTCAAAGGGGAGGGCGGTGTATATACGATCACTCGGTTCAAACTCGATGAACGGAGCCGGGCGGCGACGATTTCGCGTCGTCACGACACGAGGCTTTTGCTGAGAAGCACGAATCTTCCAGAACCAGGGGTCATCATAGACGATCTTGACTTCGCCGCAACCATCGTTCTCTGCGAACTTTGCGCGAACGGCTTCAGAGTTCTGCGTTTCACCCCACGCAAGGTGCACAAATACACGCCAGTACTCTTCGCCGCTCTCGTTTTGACGCGGGACCATATCGATGCGCACAACATCGCCGAGGTCGAGGTTGCGAAAGATTGCCAGGATACGCTGCTCGGTGATATTCTTAAAAACGCGAGGAATACAAACAGAAGGTGAAGTAGGAGTCTTGTCCGAGAAAGACTGCGATGCATAACGAGAATTGGACATGGATGCCATGGTTTATCGAGGAGATGTCTTTCTGGACATTGGTGAAAAGTATTTCAATTTTTTTTTTTCATCACGTTTTGTCCATGTACATTTCGGAATGTTACAAATCTCTCGACAATCTTAAGTTGTTCTTGTTAACAATTAATAATTCCGTCAAAAAATCTTTATCAGGAAGCAAAGTTTCTTGATATCCACATATAGAAGACACCCATAAAAATCGTTTATTTATTTCAAGATTTATTTTTTTTTGCAAGCAGCGATGTTCTAATCCCCCCTTTAATTCATAAATATATTCTACTAAATCTTGCGGGAGTTTCTCCATTTATATTTACCATTTAAAAAATTGAAATATTAATAACATATATGAAATATAGCACAACAAGCACGAAATTCAAAATGAATACTTTCAAAAACGAGGCCGGCAAAAAAAGTCACGAAAACAGAGGATCTGCCAGATTCACAGATCTTCGCTCTAGCAGAGAAAGTAGGAGTTCAAAAAATAGATTTTCCAACTTTGGTTCTAAAAAATATAGCAACAGCGTTAAGATAAAGGTTTCAAATATTTACGAGATATCACAAGAAGAATTAGCAAAAATATTTAAAACCGCATACTCTGATAAAGGAATGAAATACCTCGACGCGATACAAGATATCTTTATACCAAAAGATAGAGTAACAAATGAACCACGTCAATATGGATTTGTTACACTTGTGGACCGCTCTGCGGGAGAAATTGCATTAAACAAATTACAAAATTATACGTACAAAAATAAAGTATTGCATTTGGAATGGGCTTTCGATAGAAATGGGGAATATCGTTCTTCGCAAAGCACAAGTAACAATTTTAAAAGAACTACTTCACATACAAAAATATATGAAGAAACCTGGGTTATAAAAGACAGTAATATTGAGAATCCAAAAAAACTCGAAAATACAATTGAATCCTTTCCGGATTTAATTTCAAAAAATAAAAAGGTTGAACCAAAAGAACCAACGATTATATACTCGGTTGCCGATTTGTTCACCAGGCGAAAGATTCATAAAAAGAAAAATAAAAATAAAATTCCTGCTGGGTGGGTTAGAATATATTTTGATTCTAACAGAAAACCTCGTAAAGAATATGGTCCCACCGGCCCAGAAACACCGGTTTTAAAATATGACCATCCCAAAGAAGAAATTCTAAAAAGGATTCAATGGAGAGAAACAATAGAAGAAGAAGATGCAGAACTAAATAACTACAGAGATGAGTATATGCATTACTGGACTAAACCCTTCATTGAAATCGAAGATGATATTCAAAGTGAAAGTGAAGAAGAATATTTTTCGAGTGATTATGAAGAAGAGTATGAAGACGATGAAATGTATGATGACCTATTTAATTAAGTTTGATATTGTATTTCATTATAAATTATAAATATATGAATATAGAAGAATCCTGGCTTAAAAATTTTAAATATCACGATAAGAAAAAAAATCCTCCTATTTTTGAAGTAAAATTATTTTTTTTATATGTTAATTCAAAAAATGAATTAGAATATTTAAAAGAAGGATCTACTTATATTTTACAATCCAAAATTTTCGATAAAAAAGATATTATTAAAAATATAAAAGAAAATCAGTATATTCACAAAAAAAAATATAAATTAATATCTTTATTGAAATTCAACATCGATATTAATATAGAAAATTTAGAAGATTTTCTATTGGATACACATGATAAAAACTATATGACAGCATTAAATAATTTAGAAGATATAACATTTACGAACAATAGTACATTATTTAACGAGTTAAACAATATTTTTTTCGTTTTTCTTGAAGATAACTACAAGAATAATACCACAAAAAAAATTAAATTTAATACAAAGACAAGAAATAATAAAACAAAAAGATTTAAAGCATGATATTAATATGATTATATTATGACTTCTGTAGTAGCAGCATTGGATTCTTATCAAGAGGATTACGTTACTGGTGAAAACGGAAGGGTACAATATAATTGGTCTAAAGATATTAAAGATAAAATAGTTCAATTAAATTTTCAAATTGTAAGAAAGAATAGTTCCGTCGGCGATGAATTTGAAAATATATATAAGTCTATTTTAAATGAGAATAGTTATTTTCATTACAATGAGCGGAATAAATTAATCACACTTATGCATAAACTTGTTGCATTTACAAGAGATGTAAAAGGAAAAGGAGAATACATGATTGGATACGATTTTTTATATCGAGTTTCAAAGTTCAATATGTACATTGCAATTAAACTAATTGAATATTTTGTACACGATATATCGTATAACAATAAGACAGAACAGGGGTATGGTTCTTGGAAAGATTTAAAGTATATGTGGGTAAATTTTCCATGGAATGATACAATGAAGGCACATATGATAAGAATTATAAATGTACAACTACGTTGTGATGCAAATGTTGTAACTAATATGATAAAGGGAGTTAAAACGCGAGGGGAACGGGTGTCTCTTTTGGCGAAATGGATACCTAGAGAAAATAGTAAATATAAGGCTTTATTCTTTCCTCTGGCAGAAAATTATTATGATGATTATCTTCGTAATGCAAATAGTTCTTTTGCATTAACGCGAGCGAAGAAAAAGGCTTATATGAATTACCGAAAACTTTCTGCCTGTATTAATAAATATCTTGATACTACACAAATAAAACAATGTAGTGATATGTATGATAAGATTAATTACGAAAAGGTTACAAGTATTACAATGATGAAACAAACAAAGGCATTTTTAAATATTGATTTAAAAACGCGTGATATACGCTACCATAAAAAAAGTCGCATACAAGGTGCTGACAATCTTAGAAATCATTTTATACATATGAATAATAATAATAAATCAATCAATGGAAAGCGCGTTTGTATTGTAGATTTTGTTAAGGCGGCCTTGGATACGAGAATACGGTTTAACAAAGATGAAATTGATATTATTAATAGTCAGTGGGAAAATTTTATGAATACAATCGGTGACATTGGTAATTTCATTGCCATGACCGACACATCGGCTTCAATGCGAGGAGACCCTTTTCTAGCATCTATTGGTATTGGTATTGCTATCGCTGAAAAATCTGTACTAGGAAAAAGAGTACTCACATTTCAAACGCAAAGCGAATGGGTAAATTTGGAAGAATGTACAAATTTTTACGAAATGATAAAAAAAACCAGTTCTTGTCCGTGGGGTGGTGGAACGAATTTTACCAGCGCGTTAACATTAATTTGTAAAAGTTGCAGCGAAAAAAATCTTACAAATGAACAAGTTTCTAATTTGGTATTAGTTGTGTTATCAGATATGCAAATTGATTGTTGTCAAAATGAAGAATTAAACGAACCAATGTGGGATAACATTAAGTCAATTTATGCTAGTTATGGATATAAAGATATTCCTACTATTCTTTTCTGGAATTTGCGAGATACGAATGGGTTTCCTGTAAAAAGTAATCAAAAAGGTGCTATTATGTTTTCCGGATATAGTCCCTCTCTACTAAACACTTTTTGTGAAAAAGGAATGGATGCGATTAGCAATAGTGATCCGTGGAATATTTTACAAGACCAATTGAATTCTCCAAGATACAGTATTATAGATAGTCTGTCTGACCAAGTGCTTTCAGGGTCTTGGGAGTAAAATGGATTGTAAATAATATAAAATTATAAATGAATATATTATTTATGAATATGAATAATATATTTGATTTATCACATTCTATTATAGAGATGGATAACTCTTCTAATTTAAATTTCAGTAATTCGATTATAGATATGTCACAAATGTTCAATCTTACTCAAATACAAAATAGTATTAATGAAGAAGTATCCAGAATAGAAAATTTACGAAATAAACCACTATATAAAAATATTTTGAATGAATCTGCAGAGAATATTATATTAAAAGATTTTCTATTCCCTTACAAAAATTCATCCAAACTAAATGAATCCTGTCCTATATTACTTGTGGATTTTGAACCCGACGATGAAATCATACAACTTCCCTGTGATCATTGCTTTGACAAAGCGTCAATCATTAAGTGGTTTAAAACAGAAAGTACTCTTTGTCCAGTTTGTCGTACTGAACTCCCGGAAAAAATGATTAAAAAAGAAAAAATAGATACACCTGTTGTATCCAGAGATGATATTACTAGAAGTGTAAGAACTAGATATTTAAATGAGATTAATTATATTATGGAAATTGAAGCAGAACTCCAACTTCAAAGAACGTTAATAAGCCACTATTCAAATAGTTAATCTTAACTTAGATTTCATCAAAATCTATTTCAACGCCATCTACAATGATGTTCGTATTGTTATTATCATTTTCCTCTGCACCACTCGAAATCATTGTATTATCCTCTGTAAAGACAATGTTAGTTGTATTTTTAAACTCAACAACATCATCCTCTTCATTTAAACTATAGTCATCCGTTTTTCCAATACTCGCAAATAGTTTCCACGGATTTCCAGGATAGAATTGCTTCAAATCTTCTTTCTCTTGTTCTCTATAAACTTCAATCAAGTCGCATACATCCATTTTACCATCGCCTTTACTTGATTCGAAGTCACGCTTCCCCACAAGAACCCAAGTTCCTGTTGCTATTCTATTATCTGTCTTATGTCTTCCTCGAAATTTTTTACGTATAATACATAAACGTTTTTTGCCATCGATACAGGTTACTGTACATTGGTTGCCACCATTTATTTTTTCACAACAGGCAAATATCTCACCATCATTTTCGATTTTGCGAACATTTCTTGCCGTAGGAACAACCACGTGTTTCCTACCTTGCTTTTTTGCTTTATTTCCCCCTACTTTATTTTTCGGCATTGTTATTATTACTATTTTAAAGTATTAAAATAGTTTCAATTTTACAATTTTAATTTTGTTTGATTCCATCACTTATATCTCTCCAAAATAACATCTGTTTTTTTATCATTCGCTTTGAACACCGATAATTCTTGACACCTTAAAGTTTGCTCATCATATTCCAAATCATATTCATCCGTATTTTTATTCAACCAAAATGGCGTATTCGTTATATGTGCTTTCCAATTATTTCTTGTTTCTTCCAATATATTAACATCTTGAATATCCAAATTAAATATACTTATAAAATCACTCGCCACCTCATGCAATCTATGATTATTAAGTATTTTAAAATTATATTCACCTTCATGGTTATCAAACGAATCGATTAATTTCTTTTCTACACTAGAAATACAGGTTACTATTTTTCTTTCATTGTATAATTTATTATTATCTAATAGCATAATTATATAAACAACATATACGTAAACAAAAGGATGATTTGTATCTATGTATTCTATTAGATAGTTGTATTTTTCCATATGTATACCACTTGATTTAAAATATCTTACGACACTATCCATAAAAAGACCCATCTCATTTTGCGGTATATTCTTGATTCTTGATACCATAATATCATAATCTTTTCTATATAAATATCTTAAAATGATGCCATATTTACCATATTCGTTTTCCCATGCTTCTTTTTTATACCTTTTCATTCTTGATTTTTTTTGATTGTCCATCTCTATTTTTAATTTAAAAATATCTAAATCAAAGGATTTATGTTTTAAGTTTTTTACTAGTTTTCCTATAATATATTTATCTCCCGTTTTTTGCCAATTTTCATAATTCTTATGAATGATATTTATAAACTGTTTATTTTTTATCGCGTAAAAATAAAAATAACATTCGTACAGTAGTTCGAAACAATCCTCTTTAAAACCACTATTATATAATTCATATATCCAAAATAAACTGCACGATAGTTTCTCTTTAGAGATAATCGATTCTAAAAAACTTATTTCCACAAATTTTTTTGGATACATATGCATGGTTAGTTTCAACATGATTATTACCGATTACAAGTTATCTATATATATTATTCAATTTTTTTTATGGATAATATATATGTTATCAAAATCTATATTTATCAAAGAAGTTAATCGTGAATTAAAGAGAACAAATAAATCTTTAAAGGACATTTTTAAAAGTACAAAAAAAAAATTTAAACACAGAATGGCAAAAACCTCGCGCCAAAGGAACAAAAGGAAAAAGAAAAAATATCCTTATAAAAATTATACTGGAAAATAATCATAAAATACCGTGGGATTTTCTTATATCGATCAATTCTATTGTTTGAATTTTGGATTTTTCTATTGATGTTTTAAGTTTCGTTTCGTCCGTTTGTAAACCCGTAGTTATAGATTTATCATTTGCCAAACTTTCTTTTACTATAATAGTAAATCTATCATACGTATCCTTAAAACTTAATCTATCTTCTGGATCTGGACAAAGATTGGTTACTAATAATTTTCCATATTCCACTAAAAAATTTGACTCCGGAATAGTACCATCGTATAAAATATGTAAAATCCTTAAATATAATGCACTTACCGAATAATTGTCCCAGGTCTTAAAATTACTTATAAGTTTTTTAATATTATCATCCCTATTTTTACCCGAAATATCTAGGTATTTCGACCCAAATATAAAACATTTGTTAAAATATATATTTTTAAAATCCTGAGAAAATATTTCCATACCGGGATTTGCATCAATAAATTTATTGATCATATCCACTAAAATATCCTTTGTAAATTTATCTTCCTTTCGAGCTAAATAACATAATACATGCACATCAAATGACCAGATATAATAATCCGGCGCATATACATAAAAATAATCTAGTAATTTTTCCATCTTAAAATTCCCCATATCTAAAGATATTCCAAAATCAGTTATTATGAAATTATTATTACTTCTATCAAATAAAATATTTTCATTTTTAAGATCAAACTGTACTACATTAATATCACTCAGCAAATTAAAGCCCTTTATTATATTTAAATATGACTGAATAATATACGATATTCTATGATTTTTACTTGTATTGCTATCAAATAGAACCGAAAAAAAATCGGGATTGTCTAGATATCTAAACTTTAACACCATATACGGTATATCTTCGTCCAATTTTATTGGATGACAGTTTTTTAATAACTTTTTATCGACGCTAGATAAATTTATATCACATTCATCTTCATGCGTTCTAAAATATTTAAAGTTATTGGGTATTTTTTTTATTCTATCTCCTATTTCAACCTCATTGTTTGAAGTACTATTTTTTTTTTGCAGTTTTGATACATAATTCTTTGACTTTATTACTTTACCATCACAATCAATACCTGGATAATATATACAACCAAAACCACCTTGTGCTAATAATTTACTCATATATATATATTTATTTATTATAAATATATGATCTATTTTTAAATGTCTTATTCAATTTTTTAAATATTTCTTCATTACTATATTTGTTTTCGACAAATAAATTCGAAATTTGATTTATAACTACATCATTTTCTTTGTATTTTTCCATAAAAGTTTTAAATCCCATGGCAGGCTTTTCCTTGCTTTTTTCCACAAAATCATCTACCATACTAATAAACTCCGGACATAGTGAAACATATTCTTTTCTTTTCTTTTCCTTTTTTTTCGTATCTTGGCTTTTCTTTAGATAATATCTCGCACTAGTATACAGTTTTTTGATAACATCACCATCAAACCCTAGATTTTCAAGACGACGAGTTTCTTGATCAATCATTTCACCATGTTCTTTTATCCATTCTTCCCAGGCCTTTTTAAAGTCATCGCGATCATTATGCTCATGTAGTTTGGCAAAATATTTCAATTCCTCGAAAATTTTCTCATCTAATTTATAACGCCATATTTTTTTTTGACTAGACATTATAATTTTAATTATTTCGCTCAATAGTTTTTCAATTTTTTCTTTAACAGTATTATAATGTACTCTTTACACGCTAAACCATATTTAGATCAATATAATAAAAAATATATTAAGATCATTACCATAAATCAAATGCCGCCGGGTAATCTAGCAAAATATGTTAAAAAAATACAAACCCCAAAACTTTCCCCTTTTAAACAAAATAATAGTTATCCAAAACAATGTTGCCTATATGCTATATATAGATTCGATGACCCAAACAATTTTATGTCCATCGATGAAATTCCGGATCTCTTTACATTTTTAACATTGAATAATTATACTATTAACCACGAATTAACAAAAATGATGAATAATAGTGATATTAAAACCACCGACAAGATTTTATGTTTCTTTTCATATAATGAAAATTGAAACATAAATATTATTTATTATTTATATTAAATGGACCAAGAATTAATTGACGCGTATATAAAATCTCTCAACGATAAAGAAAAAAAGGCTTATCAAATCGCAAAAGAAGACCTTGAAACCTCATTTGATATTACAAAATCTATAGGATTTATCAAATTCAAAGAGTCCGCAAAAAAAAAGTAATTTATCTATTTTTAAATTTGTTATACATTTTTTTTGTTCTTGATTTAGATATCTTTGCCCCCCCCTTTTTATTCTTAACCGGAATAGAAAATCCTCGCCCACCCGTCATTTCGCCGAATATTTTCTCTCTTATCTTTATCTTATTTATTAAATACAATAACTTTTTATTTAATAACGGGGCACCAAAATTACTTTGCATGCCCCCTTGTTGATTTTTATCCTGAGCCGCATTATCTGCACCTTCTACTGAATTCGCCGTCGCATCCTTGGCACTAGGCGTATTTTCAGGTGGTATAGAACCTGATTCCGCAGTTGCTTGTTCCGGCGTTGGCGCCGCTCCTTCCGGCTTTGCTTGTTCCGGCGTTGGCGCCGCTCCTTCCGGCTTTGCTTCCGCGGGTTTAGCCTCCATGGAGTTCTCTACATCTTTAACCGCACTATCATAGTCGCTTTCTGCTTTAGCCACCGCCGCCATTAAAGGAGGAACTCCCGGAATAATACCATCGGCTATTTTTCCAGTTGAAGCAGAGACAATTTGCGATATTTTTCCTACACCTTCCACTGAACTAGACATCGAACGTGTTACGGAATTAAAAACATATCCACTCGCAATAAATAAATTTATTAAACCTCCAAGAAATGGAATTGCCCCAAAAATTGCACCCAATATTCCAATACTTATATCTACACCTGATTTTGCTAAAGTTAAACATATTTCCTCTAGTAAATCTACTGCTTCATTTGTTGCATCTTGTAATGGTTCTTCTGCGGCTAATAAAATATTTCCAAGAATCTCCGCACTTAATTTTCCAGTATCTTGTAAATTTTTCATCGCATCATCGTCTTGAGAAATTGCCGCTGCTATTTTAGCAGATTTAATTAATTTTGTCTTTACTTCTGCTGTTAAATCTTCTAACGTTACTGCTGTAATATCCTGACCAAAAACATAATCTATACTGTAAATAACCGCTTCTTTGTAAGCATATGTTCCGGCCTTTATAAATGACTTTGACAAGTACCATACTAAATCAAGATAACTACCCAACATGTGACTAAACCAAGATTCTCCTTCTCTTGTTTTTTTTGCTAATGTATGCCCCGCTAATAAACCAACTCCCATTGGAGCGACTGCGGCGGCTCCACCCTTTTTTTTTGTTCTATTCATAATTATATAATTTAATATATTATTATTATTATTATTACACTTTTTAAATATCAATAACCACCTTCACTGAAATATGAATCTATGTCAAGAAGTTCATCTAAATACAAACTTAATGCCTGAATCGCAATTATAATTAAAATAAATGTTTTCGTTCCCATGTAAACATAGAACATGGTGTAATGTAATCCAATTAAAAATAGTATCGAGAGTAAAGAAGATACTACACCTATTTTTATAGAAATATAAATTAAAAAGATATAACCAAAAAATTGAAATTCCGGACTTCCGTCACTCATGATAGACGATCCTCCTTGTATTATGCAAAAAAACAAAATTATACCGAAAATATCACTTAAAATAGACATGGGTTTTCGTCTTTTATCATAAAAATCCTCGAAGGTTAAATCCCGCGCTTTATTTGATACTACAGTTCTTGACTTGGTATTTTTAAATTTTTTGCCAGATTTGAATAGTTTTATAAAATCTTCACCCAGTTTTTTTGCTATAACAGGTATGTTCCTTTTTATGGAATATCCACTGCCAAAAAATGTATAATCTATTAAATTATTAAGTGTTATATAAATTGTAAAAAAAAACGCCGTAATAAATATATCTTGTATCATATATAATTATTACACATTTTTTTTATAATCCGAAAAGGTTATCTTTTTACCTACATTCGCTTTTTTACTAGATAGGTCTGAATATTTGCCACCATACTTAAAATTATTTATCTTATCTTTAATTTTCTCATTCTTTTTTTTGATAATATTGTATGTTTTGAAGGTAACAAACACATCATCCTTAGGCCTTTCTTCCTCCTTAATAACTTCAACCTGAAGATTTTCTTTTTTTAAAACCTCTTCATTTACATCCACATAGATTTTCTTACAATCAACGGTTATTACATATTTTCTAGCAATAATATCTAATATTTTATACGGTACACTTTTAATGAAATCTGTATAATATATAAACTTGTCGTTATCTACGCTGTAACACATTTTTATCAATCCATAAGGTTCTATGGATTCCTCTACAAATATATCCAGATAGTTTTTAGAGGGATCAATATCATAATCCTGGAGAGATTTCAACTCTTCCCTATATTTATTTTCCATATCCTCCTTTTCTTTAAGACCCCCAAATTCTTCTTTATAAGTAGAATTATATCTGTTATATATAAAACCATACAGTAACCAATAAAAACCTATCAAAGATAAACTCCAGAACACATTAATAGTCTCCATCAATAATATTTAAATCATCTACTATTTAAGTATTATTTACCTGTTTTTTTCTTTCCTCGAATAATTCATTAATTTCTTCTTGTAAATTAGGAACCTCCATTTTTATATATGATTTATTGGGATTATCTGGATGTAGACATATTAAAAACATGCTTTTAATTTTTTTATTGTAATTTCGTTCCAGAATTCCCTTATAAGTATTTAATTGTAAGGAATAATGCCAAAAATTACAATCCGGTATATGTGAAATGATTGGATTACTTGAACATTTATTTCCAAAAGAGATTTTCTTGATTTCTTTTGAGCGTTTCCAATCACCTATATACAAGTTCTTGTCTTTATCTATGAAGATTATATCAATCGACCCCGCCAATTTCAATTCCTCATCATATATCATCCATTCTGTTCTATATGCCATAAACTCTTCTTGATACCTTTCATGAAATCTTTTAAAATACGAATATTCAATTGACTCGTCATTTACCTGGCAATGATTATAAAACTTTTCAATATTCTCATGCATTCTTGTTCCATCACTTGCGGCTTTGTTTCGATTTTCTTCCCATGCCATTTTTATCTCATCCGGTGTCATATTAAAATACTTACTTGTTGACCATGTTTTCGATTTCATCATTTTTTGAATAATAAGATCTGCGTTAAATTTTTCAAAATGACTATGATTCCATGTTGTCACCGAAAGATATTTCGAGTCGCCTTTTATAGTATATATGTGTGGTCCCTCGTCAAAACTAATATATTCGTCTCGTTGATGTGGATTTTTCAATTGTAGGAATTCCATTTATCTATTGTGTTTTCCGTTTCTTTCGTTTCAATTTTCTATTTCTATTCCTCGTTTTTTTTTCCTGCTTTAGTTTTTTATTATTTCTTTTTCTTGTACTTGGATAAGGAGTTGGAACTCTATAGATTTTTGATGGATTCATTGCTCTTTTATATTCTAAAGGATCATCAATTCTTACTATTTTCTCATTAAAAGGGACCTCCCTATTCCTCTCCATAAAATTATTCACCCTGTTTAAAAAGTTATTTGAAAATTTTTTTTTAAACATCTTATCTTTATTTCTTGCTTGTATAACGTGATTGTTACCATCGTATTCCATAAGCAGTTCATTGTCTACTACGGGTTTACCATTTATGGAAGAAAAGGATTTTGTATATTCACTTTTGTAGAATTTAGACATATATATATATATTAATATTATAATGAGTATCAAAAATAATTCATCCATCGATATAGATAAAATGAATGAAAGCGAATATACAAAGTTGCTTCCTGTAAAAGGAATAAAAAATATAAAATATAATAAATTTTTGGATGTACTCATTAGCGATAAAGATCCAAAATGGATTGAAAATTTTTACAAAGACGTAGTTAAAACCGATAAATATCTAAAAGAAGTGAACAAAAATAAAAAATGATAAAAAATTGAAGAGAAAAGTATTTAAAAACCATTTTACAACCTCTTGTAACACCGAGACAATGTCGTTTACACGAAAGAACGAAGGTTTTATAAAAATATTGGGAAGGATTGAAATAATTAAAATGAAAAAGGGCGAATTTATGAGTGCAAAGCGATACAAAAATGCTCAGGAAGCGATTTCTAAGATTGAAAACGACATTTATTCTGTCGACGATTTAAAATACATAAAATACATTGGCCCACGAATGTTAGAAGTATTGACAGAATACGACAAAACTGGGAAAGTGGATTATTTAGAAAAGGAAAAATTAAATCCTGTGAATATATTTTCAAATATTTATGGCATCGGCTTTGTAAATGCTCAAAAATTGGTAAAACTTGGGATACATACCATTGAAGAATTGAGGGAAAAACAAGACGAATACTTAAATGAAAAACAGAAACTAGGCTTAAAATACTATGAAGATATTTTAGAAAGAATTCCTCGAAAGGAGATTGACTTGTACGATAAGGAATTTATGCGCGCATTTTACGCCGTAAAGGGTACAAATTCGACTTATGAGATTGTTGGAAGTTACCGAAGGGGAGCAAAGACATCCGGAGATATAGACGTCATTATTACCGATAAAGAATCAGATTCCGTTTTTAAAAAATTCATTGATGTTCTAGAGAAAAACAATATCATATTGCACCGTTTAACCGACGGAAAATCGAAAATTTTAGTGATTGGGAAGTTGGGTGATTATCCTGCTAGAAGAGTGGACTTTCTTTACACTTCTCCAGCAGAATATCCATTTGCGGTTTTGTATTTTACAGGAAGTAAAGAGTTCAACACTGCGATGAGACAACGGGCTTTGGACATGGGATACAGTTTGAACGAGCATGGAATATGCCACATTCAAAATGGTGTAAAGGGCAAAAAGGTCGACATTGTTTTTCAAAACGAGAAGGATATTTTCGACTTTTTGAATATGGAGTACAAGCAACCAAAGGATCGTATCGATTCACGTTCTGTGGTTACAAAACCGTTTGTAAAACCGCACGATGAGCCTTTCAAAATTAAAAAGGCACTGGATGCGGGGGGTGTAAAAAAGACAAAAGTTTTTAAACTTAAAAAAAGGAAGACTCTTAAGAAAAAACAAGAGGTAGAGTCCACGAGTTATGAAGAACATGTGGGGTTGTTCAGAAAGGGTGGTGTGGATTACTTAAAATCTCTCCAAATCTCTGAAATAGAAGAAATCATTTTAGAATCGAACCACCGTTACTACAATACCGACGACCTTCGCTTTGCCGACGAAGAGTATGATATAATCAAGGAATATCTTGAAAAAATAGACCCTTCCAATAAAATTCTTGGAGAGATTGGTTCATCGGTCAAGGTTGGTAAAGTTGAACTGCCCTATAAAATGCCATCCATGGATAAGATAAAACCAGATACAAAAGAATTGAGTAAGTGGATTGCTAAATATAAATCACCTAGTTCTTATGTTGTATCTTGCAAATTGGATGGAGTAAGTGGTTTATACGTATATCATGACACCCCGAAACTTTATACAAGAGGCAACGGTGTCATTGGACAGGACATAAGTCATCTTCTCACGTATTTAAAACTACCCAAAAGAAAAGGCACCGTGATTCGTGGAGAATTCATCATTTCGAAAAGTAATTTTATAAAAGAGTACAAGGACAAAAACTCAAATGCGAGAAATTTGGTTTCGGGTTTAATCAATAAAAAATCGCCGTCTCCCGAAGAATTAAAGTATTTGGATTTCGTCGCCTATGAAGTGATTCAGCCGGAAATGTCGCCTAGAGAGCAGATGATGTATCTTGAAACATTGCAGTTTAATACGGTGCTGCATACGATTCAAACTGAAATTTCGAATGAATCTCTTTCGAAATACTTAGTGGACTGGCGAAAAAATTATGAATATGAAATAGACGGGATTATTGTGGGTCACGATAAAATATATGCACGAGAAGCGGGTAACCCTAAACACGCCTTTGCTTTTAAAATGGTGTTATCCGATCAACTTGCGGAGGCAAAAGTTGTTGATGTGATATGGACACCTAGTAAGGATGGCTATTTAAAACCCCGAATTCGAATAGAACCCGTGGAATTATCGGGGGTTAGAATAGAATATGCCACGGCATTCAATGGTAAATTTGTGGAGGATAATAGAATTGGAATAGGCGCGGTGGTTCAAATCATTCGAAGTGGGGACGTTATACCTCATATAATGCAGGTAATTACTCCCGCCGTTACATTAAAGATGCCTGATGTGGAATATGTGTGGACAGATACTAAAATTGATATAAAACTTAAGGACGCGGATGAAAATTCTATTGTAAAAGAAAAAAAGATTGCCCAGTTTTTCAAGGATTTAGAAGTGGTGGGTCTTGGTCCAGGAAACATACATCGCCTTATTGCAGCCAAATATGATACCATTCCAAAGATCTTATCTATGGAAAAGGAAGACTATCTGCAGGCAGAAGGCTTCAAAGAAAAAATGGCGGAAAAGATATACCAAGGAATAAAAACTAAACTAGAGGAAAGCAGTTTGGTGCAGATTATGAAGGCGTCGAATATATTTGGACGAGGCATGGGGGAAAAAAAGATACAACCTATATTGGATGAGTATCCTGATATTTTAACACTTCAGGAAACCCAAGAGGAAAAAATAGAAAAGGTAAAATCCGTTAGAGGTATCGCTGAAAAATCAGCACTGCTTTTTGTAAAAAATATCAATCCCTTTTTAAAATTCATGAACGAATCAAATTTAAACCACATGTTGATACAAAAGTCGATAAGTTACGATGAAAGCCACCCTTTGTTTGGAAAGAGAATTGTTTTAACAGAGATTAAAGGAAAAGAGTTGGAGAGATTTATTGAATCAAAAGGCGGAGAGATTGGAAAGTCCGTAAGTAAAAAAGTATTTTTAGTTGTGAAAAAGGACAATGCTACGGCGACAGAGAAAGCAAATGCGGCGGATTTATTGGGGATTCCTTCCATGACAGAGTTTGATTTTAGGAGAATTTATATGTAAGATATTTTACTTAGAACTATGTTTTAATCGCTTCGTATAAACCATTTTTTATTTCATTTATTTTTATGTTTTTATCAAATATAATAAAAACATATTCCTCGATTGGAAAATCTACGAGTTTCCTACTATTCTTTATAGAATCACTCCAGGATTTAAATCTCTGTATCATAAGTTGATTTACTTTATGAATAAGTTTTTTAAAATCGTCTTGGGCCATTTTTATCCAGGTAGAATTTTGATAAATATAGATACTATCCGGCGATTCATCAAATGCACGAATGGGTACCTCCCCTTCGAACTCCAATATACTGGCCTTTAAAATACTTAATATACCATGTGTTATTCCATGTTGAAAGGTTTCGGTTAAATCTTTTTCTTTAATCTTTATCAAATCTCTCCAACTTTCAAAATCAAAAGTCATTGAAATAGATTCCAACTTCTGAAACACCGTGGTGGTTCCTGAATCTCTGAAAGAGATTTGTTTTAACCTTTTTATTTCTTTTTCCATGTCATATTGTTTTTTAATTAATTCTTGTAGCATAAGATAAAGTTCCCGCTGGGAGGGAGTATCGTTCATTTCTTCCAATTCAACAGAACCCTTTTCCATGGCCAAGGCCTTTAAATTGCAACAAAGTAAATGACGATCAAAATAAATTTTTCTGCTATATTCTTTATTACAATGGTGACATATATATTTGGTTTTGCTCATATGATTTATTTTATTAAATGCTTTACAAATTCAATTTTTATATTTTATTATATTAAATGAGTTGTATTGATTATACTATTCCCGATACTAGATCCCCCACTCAAAACAATCAAAGTGACCGAGATCATCCTAGCAATAGCAAATTATCTACATTTAGAGTTGTTCCAAGAAGACCGAATTCAACCAAAAGAACCAAAACTAGTTTGCGACCGGGCGCATTATGTCCAGGTGGAATTGGGGTTGATGTAAAACATAACTCTTACGATAGATATTTAGCACGAAAAAAAAAATGTTTGATCATTAAAGATCTGGAAAGAAAACAAAAACAACATATATTAACCTGTCGTACAAATACATAGTCCGACGGGTTAAATCATTCTAATTGCAGTTATTAAAAATATTTTCATATATATATATATGTCTAATTTATGCAAAATGAATTTTACATTTACATCTCAACCTTCGTCTGGAGCAAAAAAAGTAACACATATAAAAACTAGTAAATCTTTATTGAGTTCATCTAAATATATTTACTCTAATCCACAATTTAGTATATTTTCAAATATGTATTTGGAGAATAAGGGATGTGGTTCGTGTGGTAGAAAATAAAAATTGATTTAAATATAACTCGTATAATTTAAATCAATATGTCCAATCTATATTTTAAAAGTATTATTTCTGACAGCAAACAGGACCGTGTAGTACAACTTGAAACGGTACAAACCGAGGCAAAAGAATTATTTTTAAAGAAAAATAAAGATTATGGTGATGCCTTTGCAAATTATGGACCAGTAGGCGTAATTGTTCGTATGGGTGATAAAATTAATCGTCTTTCTACAGTAACATCGAATGGTATCAGCCTAGTTAATACCGAATCTGTTCGAGACACCTTGATTGATTTACACAACTATTCTGCAATGGCTATTATGCTTTTGGACGAAGAAAAAAAATAAAAAATATGAGCAAGATAAAAAAATATTAATATCCGATAAAATTGAAATAAAATAATTGTTTTTATAATACTAAAAAAGAATGTATGCTCCAATCACACTTCGTAGAATCTTGCAAAAAACAAAATCAATCACTCGCCAACCAGTGCGATATAACTCCTCTGATCAAGATAGGTTCATTTATCCCATCATTGATTATCTAATAAAAAATTCTGCACCAAAATCGATACCTTTAGGAAGATGGTGTCATCCTTCATCGGATATCTATAAAGATACATGTAAGCAACAAGTAAAAGCCGCCATGGCTGACATGGATAACAGTTATCTACACGACGATGGTTTTGATATCGCTTCACATTTGGATATGTATCGAGAATCGGAGAAACGAGATTAAATATATTTTATAAATGTTAAAAATATATTTAATATGAAAAATTGAAATACTTTTTTATAGATATCCATTTTATAAAAAAAAAGGAATGGAATTTGAAAATAATGAATGGGGATGGTTTGTTCGTGAAGATGCTCCCCATCTACCAATGAATATAAATTATAACTTGAAATCAAAAAATAAAATACTTAAAATACAAAGACTTGAAACCGTTGAAGAAGAAAATTATTATGAAAAATCTTCTATTATCGAAAGATTGGATAACAAGTATGACTTTGGAAACATATTTGCAACTTGTTTTACTTACATAGGACTTATTGTTTCCGTAAATGTTTCTTTTAGATTTATAAAACCATTCTGGAATTAATTTGTATAGTATGAAGGTGGAGTACCATTATTATATATTGTAGCAATCTCCTCACTGTCGATTATTTTTTTATTGAAAAACATTACACTGTGTATTGTAAATGGTGTATCTGTAGTAACAGGATGTAAATCCAGTAAAGATGGAGATGCAAATTTGGAGAGATATTCAAATACTTTTCCGCCATTTACATAGAAGGAAATATTTTCTTTTTCAATGGAAAAGGTTAGGATTATATTATAGAACTTGTGTGGTATAATATTTTCTGATAAATCGAAATCTATGGAAACAGAAGATGCGTCATTTGCAATCTTTGTACCAAATGATAATGATTCATTCTTATAATCTGTAAATATTTCTATACATTTAAATCTCTCCAGAGATAATTGATCATTACTTAACAAAAACAATCTGTTCTTTCCTTTTTTGTCTAGTTTCACCCACAACGAAACCGAAAATTCATCGGTAAATTCATGATTTGGATAGTAAATTTCATAGTAAATATCATTGTTAATGTCACTTGCTTCCAAATATAAACCATGTTTCCCAAATATTCCATTTGTCATAACGCTATCCTTCTGGCTTGTAATATCGCGTCCATGTTGTTGAGTAAAATCGTAGATCGCGGATACATTTCCAATCAACGCCGCAAATCCCATGTCTTCTGTTTCCGGCTCTGGTTCTGCTTCCGGTTCCGGCTCTGGTTCTATTTCCATATACCTTTCGGGTTCAGGTTCATAATATGTTATTGAATTATAATTAGGTGCTTGTAAATAAGAACTTGAACTTGAACTTGAAGCAAAGTTGATATTTTTCTTATTTCGCATGGAATATAACTTTCGAATCTCTCCAGCGTTCAGTGTAGTTCCGTGCCAGAAGCGAAGGTAGGCTATGGTGCCGTCGAAGTAGCCATGATTACTGTTATGAGACTTTCCGATGTAATGGTTCGCTCGTGTGAGAATGGGATTTCCATA
>NZTO01000053.1 GCA_002703375.1 Fidelibacterota bacterium
CAGCAGGAGCTGCAGACTCAGGTTCTTTTTTATCATAAATCACAGCTTCTGTTGTTAACATTAATCCTGTAATACTAGCAGCATTTTCAATAGCTGTTCTAGTCACAAGCGTAGGATCAATAATACCAGCTTTTACCATATCACAATGTTTTTCATTTCTGGCATCAAATCCATAGTTTGTACTTTTGTTTGCGGCTACATCATTAACAATAACTGCAGGCTCAAGTCCAGCATTATTAACGATCTGACGCATCGGCGCTTCCAAAGCTTTTTTGACAATTTCTACTCCTAAAGCCTCATCGCCATTCATACCTTTTGTTTTTACATTCGTTGAAGCTCTAAGCAAAGCAACACCACCACCAGGGACAATCCCTTCTTGGACTGCAGCTCTTGTAGCATGAAGAGCATCTTCAACTCTAGCTTTCTTTTCTTTCATTTCAACTTCAGTTGCAGCACCTATATTTATTACTGCTACACCACCAGAAAGCTTTGCAAGTCTTTCTTGCAACTTTTCTTTATCATAATCAGATGTTGACTTTTCAGATTGAACTTTAATTTCATTTACCCTTGCAAGAATATTTTTGTTATCTCCTGCACCTTCAACAACTGTAGTATTATCTTTATCAACTGTGACAGTTCTTGCAGTTCCTAAATAAGATACATCAGCATTATCTAATTTATATCCTTGCTCTTCAGAAATTACCGTACCACCTGTTAANATGGCAATATCTTCTAGCATAGCTTTACGTCTATCACCAAAACCTGGAGCTTTGACTGCNCAAACTTTTAAAGTACCTCTAAGTTTATTAACAACTAATGTTGCTAAAGCTTCACCTTCAATATCTTCTGCAATTATTAACAATGGCTTACCAGCTTGGTTGGTTTTTTCTAAAATTGGTAATAAGTCTTTCATATTACTAATTTTTTTATCGTGAATCAAAATATAAGGATTCTCTAACTGACATTCCATATCCTCTGGAGAGGTAACGAAATACGGTGACAAATATCCACGATCAAACTGCATACCTTCAACCGTTTCTAAATAAGTTTCAGCTGTTTTTGCTTCCTCAACTGTGATAACACCTTCGTTTCCAACCTTTTCCATAGCATCAGCTATTAATTCACCAATAGAGTTATCATTGTTAGCAGAAATTGTTCCTACTTGAGATATTTCCTCTTTTCCACTAACTTTTTTACTTATTGATTTTAGGTAAGCAGTTACTTGACCAACACCATTATCAATACCTCTTTTAAGATCCATTGGGTTTGCACCAGCTGTAACATTTTTCAAACCTTCATTAATAATTGCTTGAGCAATTACTGTAGCTGTAGTAGTACCGTCTCCTGCCACATCTGAAGTTTTTGACGCAACTTCTTTGACCATTTGAGCACCCATATTCTCAGTTGGGTCCTCTAATTCAATCTCTTTTGCAACTGTAACACCGTCTTTAGTGATAGTAGGTGCTCCAAATTTTTTATCAATAATGACATTTCTGCCTTTAGGGCCTAATGTCACTTTTACAGCATTAGCAAGTTTATCAACACCTTCTTTTAGGGTTGATCTTGCTTCTACATTATATTCTATTAATTTTGACATATAAATCTCCTTTTAATTACATTATTGCTAAGATGTCACTCTCACGCATAATTAAATATTCTTTCCCATCAACAGTTATTTCAGTACCGGAATACTTACCATANAGTATGGAATCACCTTTTTTCACTGTTAACTTAATTAAACTACCTGAATCACTTGTTTTACCAGGTCCTGTAGCTACTATTTCGCCTTGTTGTGGCTTTTCTTTAGCTGTATCCGGTAATATTATGCCTCCATTGGAAACTTCTTCAGCTTCCTGTGCCTTTACTACTACCCTATCTTCTAATGGTTTTATTTTCATAGTGTTCTCCCTCTATGAATTAATTGTTAAATAAATACTAATACATTAAATTAGACAAACTTCATACCAATCATTCTTTTCTGTCTTTATGGCAGTTTTACTACTTTCCAGTACTTCCGAAGCCTCCCATGCCTCTTGTTGAACTGGATAATTCATCAACTAATTCATAACTAATTGGAGAACTGTCAGATGACACAATTTGAAATAATCTTGTACCTGCTTTTAGTCTATATTCAAAATTCTTAATGTTNTCACAAACTGCCATTATTTCACCTCTATATCCTCCGTCAATCAAACCAAAAGAATTTGCCATTCTTAAAGGTGTTTTTGAAATACTAGATCTTGGTAATAGATAATATGCCTTACCGTCAACAGGTTCACAATTAATACCAAATTTTATTTTTTTAGTATCACCCGGAAAAAATGTCATATCTTCTAGTACATACAAATCAAGTCCTGCATCGCCATCGTGAAAATGACCATGATTTTGGTAATAATTTTTTGATTTTTGACTAATTACTTTAATTAATAATTTCATACTACTCCAATCTACGGATCAATCCAATCACCGTTTTCTTTAATTAANTTTATTAATGCTTGATCTGCTTCATCCATAGGGACATCTCTATTTACCACTTCCTGTTTTTTATAAAGTGATATTTTACCAATACCCGTTCCAACATAACCGTAGTCTGCATCAGCCATTTCTCCAGGGCCATTTACAATACAACCCATAATACCTATCTTTAATCCCTTCAAATGCTGAGTTTTTAATCGAATTCTTGCTGTCACTTCCTGAAGATCAAATAAAGTTCTACCACAAGATGGACAAGAAATAAACTCAGTTTTTGTTATTCTAGTTCTAGTTGCCTGAAGTATACCAAACGATGATTCATTTATATTTTTTAATTGACCGCAATTAACCGCTGATATAAAAATTCCATTACCCATACCATCAACTAATAAACCGCCTAAATCAGTAGAGGCGTAAATTTGGAAATCTGAAACTGATAAATTTGAATATGACCTCGATATAATAATTGGAATTTTAAGATTGTTATTCATAATATTCATTATAAATGATCTTTGTTCAGCTAAACCATGCGAATTACTAGTTTTTAAAATCAAAACTAATTTAGGCTGATTTTTAATAAAATCGAGAATTTCATTTATTGATTCATGTGCATAAATTTCAAGAAAATTCAAATTTTCACTCAACTGTAAATCATCTTCTTCAATATCTTTTTTAGTTATTAATGGGAATGAAAATTTATTNTTTTTGTCCCAANTATTAATGTTTTGAATTACACCTAAAGTTCCAGGGATTTTGAAATTAATTTTATTGTTACCTAAGTAAACATAATCAGCTCCCATCTCGCTAATTTCCCATTTATCATTTTTTACTACATATTGATATCCAATTTGATGGATGGAATTAAATAATTCTTTTTCATTCACACAACTTAAATCAAGAATTACTCTGGGGACGTTTTCAGATCCTATATTTAATGATTTATTTGTAACTCTAGGTTTATATTCAAATGGGTTTATTGGATTAATCGATATTTTTTTGATCTTTTTATGTTCACTTCGATTTAAATACCTATTTACTAAAGATTTTGCTACAGGAATTTCAAATTCTGGTTCTTCTGTCAAAGATACTCTTACCGTATCACCTATTCCATCTTCTAGTAAAGTTCCAATACCAACAGATGATTTTATCCTTCCATCCTCTCCTTCACCTGCCTCTGTTACCCCTAAATGCAATGGATAATGCATATTTTCCAAACTCATTCTATTAACTAAAAGCCTATATGCTTCTACCATAACAATTGGATTACTGGATTTCATTGATAAAACTATATTATGAAAATTTTCATTTTTACATATTCTTAGAAATTCTAAGGCAGATTCAACCATTCCAAGTGGGGTATCACCATACCTACTCATAATTCTATCTGAAAGAGACCCATGGTTTGTACCTATTCGCATTGCAGTACCATATTCNTTACATATATGAATNAAGGGTTTAAATCTTTTACTTATTCTTTCGATTTCATTTTCATATTCTTGATCTGAATATGAAATAAAATTAAATTTTTTTGTATCAGCATAATTACCTGGATTTATTCTAACTTTTTCAACAATTCTTGCTGCAATTTCAGCAGCGTTTGGAGTAAAATGAATATCAGCAATTAATGGTGTGTTGTATCCTTTTTTAATTAACTCTTTTTTTATATTTCTTAAATTTTTAGCTTCTTTTATACTTGGAGCTGTAATTCTAACATAATCTGATCCTGCATCTATCATTTTAATAGATTGATTAACAGTTCCTAAAGTATCCATTGTGTCAGTAGTAGTCATGGATTGTAAACGTATAGGAAAATTACTACCCAATGGGATGTCTCCAATTTGAACATCATTTGTTTTACGTCTTTCGTACCTAAACAAGCTATTGCAATATATCATTTTTAATTTTAACGTGTTTTTATTATTTTTTTTGCTTCTTCAATTTCTGGAAAATAATTATTTAATTTCAAAACTGATTTATAATCTTTTAGCGCCATTTCATTCATACCTAATTTATCAAAAGTTTTACCTCTTATCATATAAGCAAAACCCAATAGCCAATCAAATTCCATTTNATAATTTTCAATCATCCAGTTAGTTTCTTGAATAACATAATTATAATTTTCATTATTAAATGCTCTCAATACATAAATATGCTTCAATTTTAATTCTACTTCGTTCTTTAATAGATGTTTATTATTTTTAACAATCTGTTCAAGCTTAGGTAAAATTTTATTTACTTCATCCCACATATTATTCTTTGCAAGAGATTCAGCTTTTAAGAAAATAAATAATGGATGATCTGGGAAATTATCTACTAAAAGACTAGATGTTCTCAATGCATTATCATAATCCCTTTCGAAATACAAATAAATATATGACAAAATGTTAGCAGATTCAATCCAAGCATATTTTGATTCTTTCAAAGCTAGTTCCAGATTTTCTTTACCAATTTCACAATCACATTTAAATCCCATAACCTTACCTACAAATTGAATAGGTACTGAACTAATACATAAAAAATACTCAAGTAATCCAATTGATAAATTTACATCATACAATGTCGAATCTATTTTTTGGGCTTCTTTAATATATTTAATTCCTGCATAACCAGAATATAAAACATCTAACCAATCTTTTGAAGCTAAAGAAACTCTAGCTTTAAGACCATAAGTACTACCTAAAAACAAATAATATTCTGCTTTGTTAGGATAATCTGAAATCAATGCTTTATATTTGGGTATTGTATTTTTAACTCCCGATATAATTGCCTCATATGATTCATTGTAACCAAATTCGGTTTGATTCATTAGCCAATCATTTACAATTAATAAAAAAGGCGCTATNGAGTTAGATCGGTCTAACTTTAAAACAGTATTTAGATGTTTCGTTGAACTGGAAAAATTATAGCTGTAAAGATCATATATTCCATTTTGTAAAGATTCATTAATTTTTAAATTTTGAGCTGAAGAAAAAACTATAAATACNAATAAAAAAAAATACTTTTTACTAAGATAAATCAATTAAGTTTTTTAAGAATAAATTGAGTAGTTTTTTCAATCAAAGAGTTGCGGTCCGCTAACCTCATTTTCATTAATTCTTTATATCCCAACTTAGATTCTTTTGACCATTCTTTATTAAAATTACCTGATTGGATGTCTTTTAAAATATTTTTCATTCTATCATTCAATTCTTTATCAAAAATTATATTTCCCACCTTATATCCACCGAATTCAGCTGTATCGCTAATTGATTCATTCATAAAATCAAAACCTTTTTCAAAAAATAAATCAACAATTAGTTTTACTTCATAAAAACATACAAACCAGGCTACAACTGGCTGNTATCCAGATTTAACTAATGTATTAAATGCCATCTTAATCAGTTTTGGGATACCACCACAAAGCACAACTTGCTCACCAAATAAATCTGTTTCGCATTCTTCTTTAAATGATGATTTTATTGCTCCAATTTTAGTACCTCCTATATTATAACTATAAGAAAGCATTATATCAAAAGCTTGTGATGAATAATCATTATGAATTGCCAATAAATTAGGAATTCCTTTCCCAATTTTATATTTTTCTCTTACCATTTTACCTGGACCGCTTGGGGCAACAAGAACGACATCAATATATTCAGGTGTTAAAATGTGTTTATAATGAATATTGAATCCATGAGAAAATAGAAGTAATTNATTTTCATTTAAGTGAGGTTTTATATGATTCTCGTAAACATTAGACATTATTTCATCAGGAATGAGTATGGCAATTACATCAGCCCATTGAACTAAATTTGGGATTTCAAGAAAATCTAAACCATCTTTTGCTACCAAATCAGCAGATTTACTATTTTTTCTAAGACCTATTTTAATTGTAATCTTACTGTCTCTTAAATTGAGTGCTTGAGCTCTTCCTTGGTTACCGTATCCAATTATTCCAACTTTTTTATTAATTAAAAGATTTTTTTTTACATCTACATCTTTAAAAATAGTAGGCATTTCAATCATTTTTAACTAAAAATCCAAATTTAGGTTTAAGTAAAAGTATCAAAACTGGTAATAAAACCAAAGATCCTCCTAGTNCCATTATTAAAATTATAGTTCCTAATAAACCAAATTCAAAATTTGGTACATATTGAGAAAATAATAATACTATAAATCCTAAAGAAATTACNATTGTTGTACTAATAATTGCTTTCCCAGTCGTCAATAATGATTTTGTTATAGCTTTACTATAGTCGCCTTTATTTTTGATAAATTCCTGGCGGAATCTAGCTAAAAAGTGAATAGTATCATCAACTGCAATGCCCAAAGCAATTGAGAAAGTCATTGCTGTAGATGGCCTTAGAACAATATTAAAAATACCCATTATACCACCAGCAAACATTAATGGTATTATATTAGGCAAAATAGCTAATAATGCTAATCTCTTTGAACCAAACAAAAACATCATTGAAAAGAAAATGACTATTGAAGCTACAATGAAACTCGTCATTAAATTTTGTACCATATATTTATTTGATTTTAACATTACAATAATACTTCCAGAAACTGCAACTTTACAATCTTGTGGTAAAATTTTAGTAGCCAGTTGTTGAACTATTTTTTTTGTATTATCTGCATCACTTGTTTTACCAGCGATTGCCCTACACGTTATTTTACCTTTTTTATGATTTGATAAAATAAAAGCATTAAATGCCTCTTCNTCAATAGCAGTGTAGGAAATAATGTCATCATATGATGTTGGTAAAGAGTACTGATCATTGAATTCTTTATTAAATACTTTGAAAATATCAGTATATGATTTTGCAGAACCAATTGAATATATTTTTTTAATACTATCCTGAAATTCTTCTACTTTAAAAAGGAGCTCAGGATCGAGTAAACCNNTTTCTCTATCAGTTTCAATAATTATTTCTAATGGAAAAACACCACCTAAATTTTTATCCACAAATTTTACTGAATCATAAATATTGTTACCAGGTCTAAAATCATCAAAAATTGATGAATCATCACTTATTCTAAAAATTCCAAAAATTGAAAATAAAATAACGAANGATGATGTTACTAAAATACGCTTTGGATGATTTATGATCCAAGTATTCAGAGAGGATGCTAGTTGTAATCTCCCTCCTCTCACTAATCTGTCTACATGTTTTTTNCTCGGCAACTCAATAAGATTTAAAATTATCGGTATTAATACAATGGTTATACAAAACATCAAAATAGCACCAATACCAACTAAAAGACCAAATTCTCTAATTATTTTAATATTTGTTAGGCAAAGAGAGAAAAAACCTATAGCAGTAGTAAAACTTGTCAAAAATAACGCATATCCAATTTCTTTTATAACATTAATTATTGCATTATTTTTATCTAAACCATTTTTTAAATTTTCATGATATTTTATTAAAATATGTATACAATCTGATACNCCAATAATTGTTAATAAATTAAATATNAGGTAGGAAATNACNTTGATACTTACATTTAAAAATGCCATTATTCCACANACCCAAATTAAAGTTATACCAATTGCTATTAGAGATATAATTACAGATTTTATTTGTCTGAAAACATAATATAAAACTAAAGACGCAACAATGAAAGCTATTGGAATAAAAATATCTCTCTCTGCCATAACAAACTCAACATATTCAGTTCTTATAAATGGAATACCAGCCAAATAATATTCTATATTGTAACCATCTAATACTTTGTAGACTTGATTTAAAATAGGCTTTCTTGAATCATGATCATCAACATAGTTTTCTAATTTAACAATTATATTATTTATTTCTCCATTCCTGGCGATGAATACATTCTCTAATGCAGGATTTTTAATAATATCCTTAGCTTCTTCTTTCCATTCATTTTTACTGTAATCATCGTAGTCTTGGTCGATAAACGATAAAATGCTATTAACTTCTTCAACACCTTCTATGAATGATAGATCTTCAGTAATATTTAATAATTGGTTAAGTGAATTCTGACTAAGGCAATTGTCACATTCATATACTATGAAAAGATTTGATTCTTCTTTTGGAAAATCTTTTTGTAATTGTTCATAGATATCTTTATCGGGATCTTTATCTGGAAATAATTGTTCTAACGAAAAATCAGTTATAATCTTTCTTTCTGATAAAAAAGCATTATATCCAAAAAAACAAGTAATCCATAAAATTACAAATAATAAAAATTTGTAATGTTTTAAAATCAATCTGCTAATTACTTCTGGTAACATCTAACTTAAAATTTCTTTCAAAGCTTTTATTAGATAATTTATATCNTTTTCCTGATTATAAAGGTAATAAGATACCCTAAGTAAATTTTTACCTTTCCAATTAAATATTGGTATTTCAATATTATACTCATTTATTAATTTATTTTTAATTTCTAAATGATTTTCAATAGGGATTATCATCGAAGCCATATGACCTAGCATTTCATTTGGACATATATCAGATTGCTTTGTGATATTATTAATTTCCTTACGAATTATTGAAATTTTGCTCAAACATTGTATTCTAGAGTGAACCATCTCTTTTTCTTGATGAATCATTATAGCTAAAGGTATACAGAAATANGAGGACATATCCCTAGTACCCCACCATTGATGGTTACTTTGAAAATTTGAAAGTTTTGTTTCGCTATCTCTCCAACCCCAACCAATGATTAAAGGATCCAATTTATTTTGAATTTCTTTATTAACATATAAAAAACTTACACCTTTAGGAGTACATAACCATTTATGACAAGTTCCAATATAGTAATCTGGATTTAAATTNCTNATATCTAATTCAATATGTCCAGGAGCATGNGCACCATCAATGATTATTATAATGTTATTTTTTCTTGCAAAATCACACAATTCTTTAACTGGAAAGATAATAGCAGTTGGACTAGTAATATGACTTATGAATAATACTTTTGTTTTATCTGAACAATTATTTACTATAGTAGAAGTAATATCATAATTNGATTCTATTGGAAATGGTAATTTAATATTTTTATATATAGAACC
The DNA here is from genome assembly GCA_002703375.1 of Fidelibacterota bacterium. Lineage (GTDB taxonomy): Bacteria > Fidelibacterota > Marinisomatia > SCGC-AAA003-L08. The sequence goes on from NZTO01000053.1 coordinate 9,494, forward strand.
TGTTTTTTCGGTTATAAACTCCCACGCTTTATCCATGGCTCCATATTCATGATCAGTAGAAATTATTTCATCTCCTGGTTGCAATTTTAAAGATCGAATGATTTCATTAATTGCTGTTGTCGGATTATCTATCAGGATTAAATCATTTGAATCAACATTTAAGAATGTAGACAGTGATTTTCGAGATTTTNTCATCAAATCAGGAATTTCTTTTTCAATAAAGTGTACAGGCTGATTTTCCAGTTTATATTGAAATTCAATATATTGGTTCATTACTTCTTTTGTGCAAGCACCAAATGAACCGTGGTTTAAAAAAGTAGTTTTTCTATCTAAAATAAATCGATTAATCATAAAATCATTTAAAAATATTAGATTAAATATTAATGATTTATTTACTTAATAATAAATACTAAAAAGCCCCAAAATAAATGGGGCTTTAGTTTTTTAACAGGCAATACNGTTAAGATATGTTAATTTGTCTTAATTTAGATTTTATTGACTTTGTTTTTTGAATTTCAATATTCAAAACTCCATTTTTGAGAGATGCATCAATTTTATCCATATTTACATCATCTGGTAAATAAAATTTTCTTTCAAAATTACCATATCTTATTTCACTACAGAGTAATTTATCATTTGAATTATTTATAGTTTTCCTATTACCAGAAATNACAATCATATCATCATCAATATTAATATTAATGTCCTTCTTTTCTAAACCAGGCATATCTGCAACAATATTGTACGATTTACCTTTTTCATTTATATTAAATGATGGACTCCAATCANTATCATAATAACTGTAATTATCTGATTTTANATAATTATTCAAGATATTATAGTTATCCATAATATCAAATAATGAATTACTTCTTTTCCATTTTATGAGTGTCATTTTAATTTCTCCTTATTTTATTTAAATTAAACTCATAAATAATGTTGCAACCAGTATGCCAAACCAAAATGCAAAAATATTAATGACATATTGTCAATTCATACTGTCATTTTGTCAATTCTTGCTTAAAAAATCAGACAAAATTAACAATTTATTACATTTTTAATTTTGCAAAAGATNTTTATAAACTTATAGTATTATTNTATGTTGTATAGACTTTTTTATACTTTTATCTTTTACTCATTGCTTTCAGTGGTATTTGCGCACAATCACCATAAGTATATTGAAATTCATTTATCATCGAGCGATGATTATAAATTTCTTGCCAACNTGGGAATACATTTAGATCATTATCGTACATCCACATTGACAAGAGCGTATGCCAGTGAAACTGATATAATAAATCTAAACTCAAACAACTTCAAATTCAATGAAATTAAAAATGATGCTAGGGATTATTATTTAGATTTAATAAACCATCCNAATTATATGAATAATCCTATGGAAATGTACCATAATTATAATGAATTAACAGAATTTCTTGAAAATATCGCTACAAACCATCCTGAAATCACTAATTTGTTTTCAATAGGTCAAAGTGTGCAAGGGAGAGAATTATGGGTTCTAGAAATTTCAGATAATCCAGGTGTCAACGAAATTGAACCAGAATTTAAATACATTGCAAATATGCATGGTGATGAAACACCCGGTAGAGAATTTTCTCTATACTTAATTGAATGGCTTTGCAATGAATATGATACTAATCCAAGAGCATCATTCTTAGTGAACAATACATCTATTTTTATAATGCCAAGTATGAACCCTGATGGGTTTGAGCTTGGTCAACGAGAAAATGCCAATGGTGTTGATCTCAACCGTGACTTTCCTGACCAATTTGATGATCCAATTAATTCTTTAGATGGAAGACAGCCCGAAACCCAAGCTGTAATGCAATGGTCGTGGAATCATAACTTTGTATTATCAGCAAATATGCATTCTGGAGCATTAGTAGCTAACTATCCTTTTGATGGTCCATTTACAGGTCAATATTCTGCTACTCCTGATGATGCCGTATTTATTGATTTATCTCTATGCTATTCGCAAAATCATTCAAGTATGTATAATAGCACTATATTTGAAAATGGAATAACTAATGGAGCAGAATGGTATGCATTATCTGGTGGAATGCAAGATTGGAATTATGTTTGGGAAGGTNATTTTGATATTACACTTGAACAAAATAATGTTAAATGGCCCAATGCAAATCTTTTGGAGCAATTATGGAATGACAATAAAGAATCTATGATTTCGTATATTGAAAAAATACATTCAGGGTTACATGGATTAGTCCTTAATAACAATAATGGGCAACCATTGAATGCGGATATTATCATTGATGGCATAGACNATAATGTTAAAACTGACAGTGAGAACGGAGACTACTACAGACTCCTAGTTCCTGGTGAATATTTAGTTTCCTTTTATTCAATAGGATATATTCCTCAAGAACATCAAATTACTATTAACGAAAATANCCCTACAGAATTNAANATTAATCTCGAACCAGATCCAAATCTTGAATTTGCTAATATTGAAAATTTTGAAACTGGAAATTTCAATAATCTAAATTGGATAACTGGACAAAATAGTTTGCCATGGGAAATTGTATCAAATAATTCAGTAGAAGGCAATTATAGCGCAAAAGCAGGATCAATAATCTCAAACCAAGAAACTGAATTAAGTATTACCTTGGATGTTCAAAACGATGGGAANATTTCTTTTTATAAAAAAATATCTTGTGAAGATACAGGACAAATTACTGGTAATTATTATGATTATCTTTCTTTTGAAATAGATGGGATAGAACAAGATAAATGGGCAGGATATATTGATTGGTCTTTTTCATCTTTTCCNGTTNTTGCAGGAAATCGTACATTTACCTGGAAGTATATTAAAGATGGAGGAGTTGATTCTGGTGAGGATACTGTTTGGATTGACTACATAATTTTTCCATCNACAAATGCAGATATCATGCTTGGTGATCTGAATTTTGATGAAATAATTAATATTTTAGATGTTGTAATTTTAGTTAACTTCATTTTAGATAATAACGAACCAAACAATAACGAATTCTTAGCATCAGATATAAATGGTGATAATCAGTTAAATGTTTTAGATGTTATTCAGCTTATTAACTTAATTTTAAATTGATTATTATGACTCCAATCTTAAAAATACTAATATTCATCCTTCTAAATATATCTTTTTGTAAAAGNAGTTTAACTAATCAATTAACTTTGTCAGACACATTACCTAAAAATATGCCAATTCTAAAAAAAATTATTTGGGGTAATAATGGTGTCTTTAGAAAAAGCTTTATTAATCCAGAAAGCAGAATGAAGGAATTAAAGATTAGAAGNAATATGCTACAATTACANCAAAGATTAGCACTGNTAACTATGGGAACATTAGCATACCAGTACCATACNGGAAATGAAATGGTCAATAATCCTCANAAATATAATGAGTTAAAAAATTTACATATGAAATTGGGNTATATTTCTTTTACTACCTATATGGGAGCTGCAGGCCTTTCTATATTTGCTCCACCTGGCCTAAAGTACACACAAAAAAAATTAACATCAAATAAAATTCACAGATATTTAGCAGTTATACATTTTACTGGAATGGCGATTCAACCTTGGTTAGGATATCAAACATCAGTAGCTGGTATTGAAAGTAGAGTGGATGATAGGGAAAAACTATTAAAAATGCATGAAACTGTAGGTGGCATAACGCTAACAAGTTATTTTTTAGCATTTTTAACGACTTTATTTAAATGATATGTACTATTTTTTAATAATATTTTTAGCAAATTTTATTTTTTGCAATAGCTGGATAATAGATACTAGTTATTCTTTCATAAATTATGAAGGCAGTCACCCATTTCATACTTGGAACGGCAAAACAAACGATATTGATTTTAATATTAATTGTGAAAAAGAAGAATGTCAAATGTCTGTTTCAACTAAATTAGAATCTTTTGATAGCAATAATGATAGCAGAGACTCAAATATGTTATACTATACAGAGTCTTTACTTTTTCCTTTTGTTGAAATCAAAACCGAATATTTTAAATTTAATGGTCAATTTAATCAAACCATTACAACNNTTGGAAAATTGACTTTTCATGGTATAAGTATAGATATTCCATTAAATATTAAATTGANCAAAGAAAACGAANATTATTGGGGAGAATGTAACTTTNATNTTAANTTAACTGAATTTAAAGTNGAAAGACCNNTTNTACTTATGATGAAAATATCAGATACTATTAAAATTTCAACNAAATTAAAACTNATTAGGAATGAATGATGNATATAAAAAAAAAATATTTCTAGAAAAGAATTTATNNCNAAATCAGGCAAATGTGTTGGAAACATTATTTGTACGCCTTTAATACTATCTTTATTGAATTCTTGCAGTAAACCAAATCCGGTAGACCCTAGCTTGAATCCAGATGTTAACTTCATAGCTGAATGTCCTTGTCATAACGCACAGTTTGATCAAAATGGCAATGTTCTTAGTGGTCCAACCACTCAACCGTTAAACTTGTATAATACGACAAATATCAATGATGAGTCTTTTTTAATTGAACATGAAAATATATCATATGAAATTTTTTTCAGCGACCATCCTACATTATTAGAAATTAATGGAATTTCTTATTCAGATGGCGGTGATGTATTAGACGATGATTTGAATGAGTTAGATTCATCTGGATTATTATTTTTCAGAAAAAGCAATAATGAATTATTGGCTTTGAGCAGAAGATGTACTCATCAAGG